>NZ_JBKVCZ010000109.1:0-22292 GCF_046966825.1 Hungatella sp.
ACAACCAAAATATTTTTTTCGTATCTTAAAGCAGCAAATTGCTGTCCAATATATTGATTCATCGCAGCACCCTTTTTGTTCACATAGCATTGTTTTTTATTATACCACATATTGTTTTATTCGGAAATATTTTTCTTACCCTAAGTTGTTTTATATTCACCAAAAATTGATACGCATTAACCTCACACTCACCTTCTTTTTTTATAAATAACTGTCTAATTTTTTCTCTGATTATTATAGTTCTTCAAGTGATACCTTCTCTTCATATGTCATATTGCCATATCCCATATGCCACCAAGAAAACAAACTGATCCCTTGGTGGCGTATCTTCTAGCTGCTGTCTATCAGCGTATATAAAAGACTGCTTTTTCCTCCGTTTTCACGCCACCTCTGTTCCTTTTTTATAAGCCCAGCCTTTACCAGATCCTGAATCGCCCGTTCTACAGTTCTCCGTGATAGGTTTAATTCCTTTGCGATAGTGCCAATCGCAGGATAGCATTGTCCGTCTGTATTACTCCGATCCTTCAAATACATATACACAGCTTTAGCCCGATGAGGCAGATCTGAAGAATAAATTTTAGAAAAATAAGCCATCTGTTCTCCTCTCTGCTAATCGGTTCTAAGAGGTGGTCTTCGAGTAGCTGCCTTATGCTGTTTTTCCTTCCCTGTCTCTCCATGAGCCTTTCCCCCTAAAAACGAAGCCTCCTCCAACTTTCCGCTTTCAACAGATCCCCTCCATAAGTCTTCCTCATCAAAATCAGACCGCCTTACTATTTCCTCCTCCAATTCCAATCGGTCAGCATATACAACCTCTCTTGCTGCCTGTTCCGGGACTTCATAAACCTCCTCAAACCGGATACCCCATTTAAAAAACAAAGGAAGCCTTGTTTTCATAGGGCATACCCCTGTCTTAGCAAGAATGAAATTTCCTTTTGGCAAGGTCTTTAACTCCTCCGGCGCCATTAATGGTCTGCTCATCATCTGCAGGCTCTGGCTGGGGTCATTTTTTCCTCTGGATATAGAACCAGACAACACTGTTCTGTTTCCCAATGCTTTTGATAAAATTTCTGCGCTCTCTGAGTTTGGTGCAAAACCTCCAAACAAAATATCCTGGCAGTTATCGATGATAATACTGGAACCTTCTTTTCCATAATTCTTTTCCAACTGCGCAAAGCTTTGAATGATAGGAACCATGCTGATCCGTCTGGAACGGCCTGCGGAAAACATCATCTCCATGGATTCAATTTTTGGTATGGTTCCGATTTCATCCGCAAACATCATGACTCTGTTGGGTAGCTTTCCTCCATGTTCATCTGCAATCGACAACATTTCCCGGTAAAGCTGCTGTAAAAACAGGGATACCATAAAATACTTCGTGTTATCCTCTTCCGGCAGCACAATAAAAATTGCTGACTTTTCCCTACAGAATGTTTCCGTGTCCAAGGTACTCTCAAAGCACAGGATCTGTTCCATTTCAGAATCCAGAAACGCATTCAATCTGGACATGGTTGTGGATAGCACAGAGGCCATTGCCTGATCCGCAGAATTTAAAGCTGCTCCTGCAAACCACTTCGCCTTGTGAGTAGGTGGCAGCTTATCCATAAGTAACTGGAACAGGCTCCGGTTCTTCACTGGGGATGGCGCCAGAAGATCCTGAATCAGCTTGAACACAGAAATGATATGGCGTTTCTCTGGCGGGCAATACTCTGCAATCAACAGAATCACAGAAGTCAGCAAACCTTCTGCTGCATCATAGAAAAAAGCATTTTGTCCATAACTGCTGGCAGAAGCCCCTTCAGAGCAGATGATTGTTTTAGCTGTAATTTTCGCATACTTCTCTGCTCTTGCCTTTGCTGCCAGATTTTCAGGATTCTTTAAATACTCATCCATGTATTTATTAACCAGCGTCAGGATATTGTTGCCATCAGAACGGGTGGGATTTCGTAAATCCAGAATGGAAATCCGATAGCCATAATATTCCTTGGCTATACCTGCATAATTACGAAACAGATCGCCCTTCGTGTCTGTGGTGAGGAAACTCATTCCAGAAGCACAGGCATATTCGATATTAGGGTATAAGAAGTTTGCGGTCTTACCCACTCCTGCTGCCCCGATCATGAGACAGTGAATATCTCCACTGTCTACCAGTGCTGTGATGGAATTTCCTTTCTTTTTGTATCCAACTACCAGCCCCTGCTCTTTTGGTAGATGCTTTCCTGCTCTCCATTGCTCCGGTTCATATGGTACATGAGCATACGTTTCCCGTATTTCCTTTTCCGTTGCAAACCGTGCAGTTCCATACTGCCCGTCTCCTACCGTTCTCGATTTAATTCCGTTTAAGGTATAATGATTTGATATCATTACCAGACTGCCGATTACAGCGAACATCCCCAAACCTATACAAATAAATATAATGACTCCCTGTATCCTACTCCCCTCCTCTCACATCATCTGTATAACTGTCTGCTGTCTGTTCATATATTCCGGCGGTGGCTTCTTCAGCTCTTGAAGATCCTCATTCCAATCCTTAAGATTTGAAAAAAGCGAGAATACCATATGGTATCCCCGCTCAGACAGGTTTTTCTTTATCCGTTCCCTTGCCTGGATTCCCGCCTTATCATGATCCAGACATAAAGCAATTTGGGAGATGTGCGGTGCATCATTCAAAAGCTGCATCAATGCATGTTCTGCCACCCCACAGAGTGCCACATAACTATGATCCATCCACCCCTTTTGATACATGGAAATAAAAGACAGCATATCAATCGGTGCCTCAAATACATACACGGTATTACTCTTCCCAATCCAACGAAAACTGTACCTTGGATCACATCCTTCTACATTCCCCTTAAATGGTTGTCCCTTCTGACAGGTTCCACTTTTATGTGCATGGCGTGGAATTCCATCTGAATCAAAACCCACAAACACAACATTATGATATTTGACATCTTCATAAATCATGTGTTTTCCTGCAAATACAGATACTACTTTAGGATCCACACACCTTGTCTTTATCAGATACGCAAAAGCACGGTGCATGGTCTGGTTCGCCTCTGGAAGTACGAATGGCTTTTTCGGTTCTAGTTGCTGATTCGCGCTTTCCCGGTATGCAACTCCCTGTTCTCCGCCAAGTAGCATTGTAACTGCGTCCGGAAAGCTCTGGTTATAAAACATCCGCACAAAGTCAATGGCACATCCTCCCTTTTCTGTCGCGTGATCATACCATCGATTTCCCCTCACTGTAATACTGTGATCACTGGCCAGGCGCTTTTCTCTTCCAGAACGAAGCAGCTTTTCCCCCTGCCTGGAAAGAAAATCTTCCAGATCCACCGCATTGGCCCTCTGTTTCTGTTCTTCCGTAAAATAAACAAATTCTCCCATGCCATCCTCCTTCGTCAATAAATACCTTGTGCTGGCTCCTGATCCTCCCTATGATGTCCTTGAGCCTGCTTTTTCTCTGACAGTTTCCTGCGTCGTTTCCGGTCAATCTGATACCGCTTCATTTCCATTGGTCTCTGTGCTTCTTCGCAAAACAGCTTTTCCAGATGATGAAGCAGTCTGGTTGCTGCCAGAAATAAGGACGGATCCTGATATGCATCCAGATGTTCCAGTAAAAAACTGGCATACAGATTTCCTTGTTCTGCCGATGCTGTTAGATATTCCACTGCCTTTTCCCGATCACGGGAAACATCTCTGCCACAGAGATATAACTTTCCCAACACATACTGAGCATACTGGTTTCCTTTTTCCGCACATAATCCCAGGTAATGTACTGCTGTTTCCACATTTTTCGTTACATGTTCTCCTGAAAGATATAACTTCCCTAACTGATAAAAGGCCCATTCATTTTTCTGCTCCGCTGCCTGTTGAAGCCATTTCATTGCCACTTCCACTTGAGGAGAAAACACTTCCCCCTTGAGATATAGCATTCCAAGCCGATACTGCGCATATGGATTTCCTTTTTCCGCTGACAGGCTGAGCCACTTCACAGCCGCTTCCACATCCTTCGGTATTTTCTCCCCCAAAAGCAACAAACATCCCATCCGATATGCAGCATATTCATTTCCAAGTTCTGCTGCAGCGCGGAACCATTTCATGGCCTGATCCATATCTTTATTAAAATACACACCATCCTGGTATAATTTCCCCAACACATACTGGGCGGCTGAGTGCTCTGCATTTGCTGCTTTTGTAAGCCATTCCACTGCCTGGCCGCTGTCTCCACTTCCCGTTTCCAGCCAGAGTGTTCCAAGTGCATACTGAGCATTGATATTCCCCAGCTTTGCAGACTTTTCCCAATACCTGGCCGCCCCCTCATCATCTTTGCTGGTTCCCGTTCCAGTATGAAGCATCTGACCAATCCGGTACTGGAGTTTATCATCATGACTTTTTTCTTCCAGAACCACAAAACCGGAATACGCATTCTGAAATCTCCACTCTGCCTGGTGTAAATCCGGCTCTGTACCAAAACCATCCCTATACATCTTCGCCAGTTCCAGGCTGGCATAAGGATTCCCCTGCTCTGCTGAACTCATATATAGAGAAAACGCCCGTATATCATTTTGCTCCACCCCCCGGCCCCGCCGGTAAAGCCCAGCCAGAGAATACTGGGCATACTTATGATCCATTGCAGCCGCCTGGGAAAACCAGTGTGCCGCCTTTTCATAATTTTGTTCTGCTCCCAAACCAGAAGCATACATTTTCCCAATACGATATTGCAGATATGGTTTCTCCTTTTTCTTTACGGATTCTTCTCTTACAAGAAATGCTTCCAATGCTTTCTCATACCATTTCTGTGCCAGCCCCACATCCGCATCCCGTCCCAAGCCATCCGCAAACATTCGACCAAGGTCGTGCATGGCAAACCCATTCCCCTGCTCTGCTTCCTGAAGGAACTTCTGATATGCCTTTTCAAAATCCTGCAATGTAGAATCGCTGCCATACAAATAATTCCTAGCCTGTATATATCCATCTGTCCACCAGTTGGAACTGGATTTTTCTTTTCTGCCATTAGGAAAAAGCTCTTGCTTGAGTTCCTCCACCGCATAGTCCGAATCTAGTTCCCCTGTCAGCTCTGCTACCGGATCTGGTTCTTGTATAAAAAAATCGTCCTTTGGTTCTGAGTATCCATCTTCATTCTCTTCAAACAAAAAATGATGACTGCCAAGCCTCAATGCTTCTGCAATCACCATATTTTTGATACTTTTTAATTTAGGCTGTTTTGATAAAGGCGGTAATTCTTCCGTCTGTTTTCGGTAGGTCTTCACAATCTCATCCTCCCATAGCCCCCATTCCCGGTACAGGGCAGACACCCGGTCATCTTTCTCCAACTTGTCTACGATGTGATCGACCAGATCCTTCACATCTCTCTTCAGGTAGCCATAAACCTTTTTCCCACCTGTATTCTGCAGCCGTTTAGAAAGCTGCATCATACTGGTTTCAATTTCCGAACTCTTAAGCGTCCCCGCCCGTATTTCATCTATCCATGTCTTCATTACAACTTCCGACCGTTCCTTTAAATCCATACGAGACTGCGCCTGTTCCTCATAAATATTTGCAAAATCCTGACGGAAAATATCATGCGCCAGCTCAGAACGCATGGCCTCAATCGACTGCTTTGTCAGATACCCTTCTCCATCTTTTACTGAG
This sequence comes from Hungatella sp., assembly GCF_046966825.1. Taxonomy (NCBI): domain Bacteria; kingdom Bacillati; phylum Bacillota; class Clostridia; order Lachnospirales; family Lachnospiraceae; genus Hungatella; species Hungatella sp. The sequence goes on from NZ_JBKVCZ010000109.1 coordinate 5,650, forward strand.
TACACCAATAGATGAACATGGGGATGATGGCTTTCATTATGAAATGCAGCGTACCATTTCAGATTGGCGCTGTCAATTTTCATATGCTTACACAGCATTGCCCGTTTGGAACGCAGCAATGCCATCCACTGAACAGCACTGTCATACCCTAACCGGGCTGCATCCTCGCGCCGAAGGGAAATCACATGGGTCCACACAATTCCCTTGTGATCTGCCACTTGATTCTGCACCTGTCCAAGAACCACCGGTTCTCCCTCATCTGTAAACAGACCATGCTCACCAATCTTTTCTACACGGGGACGATGCGCCAGATAATCCACATAATTTTTTCGCGTCGCTGCTATATCAAGATTTTGTTCCAATACACAGGAAATAAATTCCGAGGCATTTTCGATTGTTGGTTTTCTTTGATAATCTTCATACTCCAGCATTTCTTTTGTCGCCGGAAAATCCTGCAGGAGCTGATGCACTAACTTCTTTTGACTCACCGTTGCTGGGAGGTGCTTTTTACTTGTATCAATTTTCTCTACCCCTTTCCGCGTTCCAATGTAATGGACATAATTTTCTTTCTGAGATGGTTTTGCATCTTTTAAATATCGGGAAGTAAAAATAAGTTTTGCCATGTTACTCCTTTTTAGAAAGCAAAAAGGAACCTATGGCTTATCACACACCATGGCTCCTTTTACTTTTTATCACATCTTCTTCCGTTACATAGTTTCAACATTTGAACATATCATGTACATTGCTTGATCCAGTCAGAAAGAAAGTCCATCTGCTCTTTCGTATGAAACCAGTGCTCCCCGTTTTCCATAACTGTAAGTGTTGCTCCGATTCTATCTGCAAACTCAGCTATTGTTTCATACGATGTCAAGTTATCCTTTTCTCCATACAGAATGTGCGTTGGAACAGTCCAAGTAACAGGATGCTCCCTCACATAACAAAGATAAGCCCAGGAAAGTGTTTCCCCAAAGGATGTCGGGATTTCTTTCTGTTTCTGCAAATCATCTTCGGTCACATTCGCCCACTGCATCATATTCCGAATCAATCTTTCCATATCTACAACCGGAGAAATAAAGTATGCCTTCTCTATTTTGCTGTCTGCCAAAGCACTCATAGCAAAGAAAGCACCAATGCTGTTCGCAATCACTGTTACTGTTTCATATGTTCCGCATAGGTTATCAAACAATCTGGGGAACTCTTTTTTCGCTTCCCAAGGTAACTGTGAGGAATAGTCAAAACCAATTACATCATATTCTTCAAAGAGCGCTTTATAATACTCTGCCTCTTTCGGATTTCCACCTTTACCATGTATATACAAAATTGCCTTGTCCATTTATTTGTTTTCCCTTCGCAATACCTATTTTTTCTTTTTGGGTTTGGGCAGCGGCAGTTCATCATACATCGCGTGGAACAGTCCTGTCAAAAATTCTTTCTGATCAACCTCCTCTACCAGCAGCATCTCTTTTGCTCCCTCATAAGGTACTTCATATACCGGATCTGTCATATAGGCAATTGCTGACTTTGTGGGTTTTACAAGCAGTCTGTCATCATAAATGCCTCCTATGATCTTGCCACGATAATAAATAATAAATTCTCCCATCATAGTCCGATATGTAATTTCATCCAACTCGGACAGCTGCTCTAAAACAAATTGTAAATAATTTTTACTTGATGCCATCATTTACCTCAAACCAAATTTTGTGTAAGAATACATTACATTCTTAATGCCCTCGATGTTTCTCTTTTTTCTTTTTTTGTTTTAAATCAAACATTTTTTTCTCTTCTGCCAATTTGTCTTCCCGGCTTTTAGACTTACGCTGCTGTTTCCTTTGTTCCTGCTGCAGCTTTAGTGCTTGTTGAGATTTTGTTCCAGCGCCCCTATCCAACATTTGTTTATGAATTTCACGCTGGAGCTTCTTTGGGTTTTTTGTTAGTTCCTTTTCAGTAACCTCCACAGATGGACTAAATTGCAAACGATCATATTCCTTTAGCACAAACTCCCATATCTCATAGTCCTTTGGTTCAGTTCCAAATGTTACTTTGGAAACGGAAAGTTTCCCATTTTCAACTCTCTCAAAAATACCTACCCAAAATGGTTCCTCAAAAAACACTGTCAGCTTGCCTGTCCTTATACTCATGGCAATCCCTCCTTAATGATTGAAATGAGCAAAGAATGGACAACCCGGAGGGGCAGGTTACTTACCCTGATATACAGGACGGCCGGGCTACCTACCGGCTCTGGTATGCATCACTGCATACGTTGCGTTTTTATCTTTACTTTTATAATCAAGCCTCCTCGGCCAGATTAACACATATAATTTTTCTGTTTCTGATTAAAACCAACTAGTCTTTTCATCTCTAAATTTAGGCGTATCACTATCCTCATAAGGATTATAATTGTTTAAGTTACATCCAAACTCCTTTAATGATTTTATTTTATTATCTGCTGTCCATACAATCAAGGACATTCCGTCAAATTCCTCTATATTCCCATTATTCATTTCATTTTTAAAATACCACTCTACAACCGTCTGGTTATCTTTATGAAAGAACTGCTTGATCTTCCACTCCATCACCTTGCCACGTGTATTCCATTCATTAAACCAATGTTTTACAACTTGACGGTTATTATATTTTGGACTCCAGCTTTCAGTATAAATCACGTCTTCCGCAAAAATGTCATCCATACCAAGATCCTGTTGTGTAAGCCACATTTTGAACCATAGTTGAATGATTTGTTCTCTCTCATTCAAAATTCTACACCTCGATTCATTTCTTAGTATATTATAATCGATGAGTTATTGTATCGTAAAGGACAAATCTATTTTTTATCTCTTCTGAAAATTCATCACACAACTAGAGGGAAGTACAAATAAATTCTCTTTCCATCGTTTCCTTTCCAACAATATCTACACATCCCGCTTTTGATAATGATACGCATCTTCAAACTTCACAGTTCCATTGATCCGTCTCACTTCATCAACACATTTTACGTGCAGCCTGTTTAAAGATTCTTCATCCACATCATGGGTGTAGGCAATTACCTGTGAGAGCTTGGACAATTCCACTGCTATCTTAAAGTCCATCCTGGCCAGACGGTTCTCACTATCCTGAACGGTTCCCGTAAGCACAGAAGTCAGTGACTGCAAAAAATAATTTTCTGCTTTTCCTGCAAGAAGATACCCCATATAGAATTTAAGTGCTTCTGCTACAAATTCGTTTCTGGAACGCACATTGGCAGTCTCCAACAACCCGTCTACCTGTTCTAATATAGCTTTTTCAATATAAATCCCAACACGGACTTTCGCATTTTCGCTCCCCATCATTCCCTCCTTACCAGGTATTCACAAAATCTCTCTCATTTCCTCCAAAATCCTGCCACTTTCAAAAATCCAGCACCATTCTTTCGACCGCCTTTTCCAAAAGTATTCAAACCAGATTTCCCGAACGGCTTTGCCGGTCGGTGTTTTCCAGGGGTGGGCTGCCAAAAGCAGCATACCCCCTTTAACCTGCACACGTTTCGACCCTGCCAACCACTCAAGAATCCCGTATCCCCACGTGTTCTTGCTGTTTCCATAACCTTCTCTCACATTTGCCCAACACTGCTTAAAATCCTCGTATGGGTACCACGATGCCACCTAGCTGTCCAAAGCCCGACACAGGGGCACACAGGGGGCTACACGGGGATGTCATGGATGACTGGGGATTCTATTTTCTTGTTTCTGGTTATCATACGATTTCTGATTCTTCCAGCTGGGACTCCTCCCGTCTCGCAGTCCGATCAGCTCTACGGGTACGTTCTCTGGCGGATATTTCTCTTGCCACCTTGTCATCAATATATTCACGGGTTGCCTGCGGGACATATTTTTCATACAGTTTCTGTACTGTATCATTTAATTCCCCCTGAAGATCGGTGTCCCTTTTTTCCATGTGGAACTTTAACGCATCCAATTTTTCTGTGTTAAAACTGACATTGATCGTAGTATTTCTCATTTCAAATCTCCTTTTCTTTCAGAAAGCAAATCAGGCGGCTGCTCACACAGCCGCCCGATCTCGTTTCATCAGGTTCTTAAATAGTGGATTAGTTCAATGGCATCTGCAAGACCTGCCTTATAATACCTCAGACGCTCCTGTTCCGGTATATCCATTTTAGCCATAAGCTGGTCATCCAACCATTGCCGGTCATCCTCTGAAAGGCTATTGAGAATTCGATCCGTGCGGAGGACATGTTCCTTGGTCTCTGTGCAATAAGCGGGAACCTTGTCCTCTTCACTTTTTCTCTTCAGCTCCAGAACTCGTTCTTCGATTACCTGATTTAACTGATCCATAATCTCATCCATCGGTTACTTCCCTCCTTTCAGCCACACACAATACCGAACTTTTTTCTAAAAGTCGATATCACATATCCATAAACTGTCCAGGCAAATCTGCACAAATTTCATTTTTAGCTGCCTCATTCCGGAATAGTTGCCAGCCTTCCAAAAGCATACAGATGGCTGTTCCAGTAAGGAGAAGTAAGGTCCGCATAGCCAATAGGCGAACCACAATGCAACATCCTAGAGCCTCCAACATAAATCCCCACATGGCTGACCGCCCCTGCAGATGCATAAGTTCCCGTAAAAAACACCAAATCTCCGGGTCTAGCTTCCTCTCTTGACACAATCGCACACTGGTCATAAATCCCCTGAGCTGTTGTTCGGGAAAGGTGATACACCCCGGATCTCGTGTAGACCCAACAGATATATCCACTGCAGTCGAAACTGGTATCTGGAGAACTACCGCCCCATACATAGGGATAACCAATATAACGGGTTGCCTCTGCCATCAGCGCGGAAAAACTCCCATCTCCCATAGCCTGTCCTGGAGGAAGACCATTTCCACCTGGTACACTCACACCGTATTTTGCCAGCATATAGATGCGCTGTACATTCGTTTTATCTTCCAGAGAAACCTCCTGGTTTAATTCTGCAGCAAGATTTCCGTAGACCAGATTCAGGCTTTGGATTGGAATTGCAACTGTATAGGTTTCTCCCTCTTCACCCTCCCTCTCCTCATACTCTGCAAAACAATCTGCGAATGCCCGATAGTCCCCCTCATCCATCCGAGGGTGCTCCTTACCAAAAAACAGGGCATAAAAAATCGCTTTTACCTGGTAGGGATCTACTTCTTCGGCTTCTGCCATACCATTGATTTCATTTAACACCCCATCCAGTTTTTCAAAACTGTCCTGCATATTTTCGATGTACATCCGATACTCTGCAGGCACCTTTGAGGACAAATACCCTCCATGAAAGGACAGCTGGACAGCAGAAATGTTATGGTCTACAGTCCCAGAAAGCGTGCACATAATCATGGTGACAATTAAAATAACAGGGGTCACTAATGCTGCAATAACAGAAAAAACCACAGTCCGCCCATTCCAGTCAGATAGGGTAAGCGCTACCAGTTTTGCTGTCACAGCGGCAGCTGAGACGGCCATAAAATCACTCCTTCCACACTTTTTATCGAGATATTCATCTGACGCATCAGGATTTATTTCATTCCATCATAGCCCCCCCATATGAAACAGGCTCTGCTGATAGAAGTCTCCCTCTCTTTCCTGTTTCTGTACAAGCTGATAAGCATGTTCGATTGCGTCCTCCAGAAACTGGGTTTCAAACCCTGCCGTTTCGTACCCTTGCCAGATTACATTGGCATAATGGTCAGAGGGAATTCCAAATGAATGCCCTGGTGTCATCACATAAACCATGGCCGGAACAGTTTTTCCATCCAGCTCAACCTCCAGCATCTGCTTCCCGTACAAATTGGGATACCCTTCATAAAGATCCAGCGATACCTCATCTCTGTTTTGGATCTCCCAGATCAGCACCGGCACAGTACTCCCTTCTTTAGGTTCTACGGTTGCCACAGCTCCCCTGCGACCTCCCCGAAATAACAGTTCATAATCTTTTAACTCACTCTTTCCTACTACCTTCGCAGTCGGACAACGAAATGCCATCTGCTCCAGATTCAGATTGCTCCCATAGGCAATATAAAGTCTTTGTTTTCCTTTCAATTTGCTTCCTCCTGTCACATTCGCATACAAAAAGCCGGGGATTCCTGTGCTTCCCCAGCTGATTCTAATTCCTCAATTGGATGAATGGTTTCCTGTCTCTGGATCCGTTCTGCCAATTCCTTCTCCCGCTTCTGTCGCATTCTTTCCTTTTGTGCTTCCGCCTGAGCCGGATCCTTCCAGGCAATACAGCCCGGCAGATTTGCCAGCAGATGCTGACGAGCTGTGGCGAATTCCTCTCCATTTAATCCCAGCCGTAAAAGCCAGGTGCGGAATGTATACTTCTCATTGCTGGTCTGAGTTTTTCTTCTGCTAGCGCAGGACTGATTCAGCGCTTGGGCGCCAATCGCCAGACAAAACTGGATATAGGCCTTAATCTTGCCTGCATGAAGCGTCCCATTGAACAGACGAAATTCCACAGTTCCTTTCTGAAAAACAGAATGAAGGTTCAGACAATGATAGCGGCTATCATCATAATGTGCATTCCTCCGGCTCTCTCCGTTGTACCAGATTCGCTCTACAGCTTCCATGCTTCTTGGCTTTCTCCGATTTAACTCCTCCAAAAACCTCTGTTCCACTGGCTGGCACCATTGGTGCTGCCGCTCCACAGACACTCCCAGGGCTTTATAAATCAGATCTTCCTTGGATGCCATGATATTGGTAATATTTCGGAGGGTTCTGGCATCAAACGGTTCCGCATTGATATGCACATGGATCCCGCAGCTTCCGTTCGTCAGGGCACCGTATTCTTTCAGCTTTCGGATGATTTCCTGAATCGTCACAATATCCTCATAACGACAGATGGGACTTACCATCTCCGTCTGGTATTCTCTTCCCGCACTTATCTTTCTTCCATTCAATTTCTGCTGTGCAGTTATGCTGCTGTCACTCATAAACTTCCATTGACGCCCTTCTGTGTCAATGGCTGCATAAGTGTCATAATAGGTTCCCAGATATTTCACTCTGGTCCCAAAATACCCTGCTGTTACTTCTGCCGCTTTCGCACGGGTGATGCCGGTCATCTCAATCTCAATGCCGAATTTCTGCTCCTTTAACTCCATTCACAGCCTCTCCTTTTAGCGTCCTCCCGCCTTTCCGAATAGCTTCGCCTTATGCTCCGGTGCATGGACCATCAGGTTGTACCGCTCATTTCCACATTTATACAGGCATACTCCCCGCTGCGGATAGCGGATCAGGTTATACTCACTATCCTCCAGCTGCAGGGTATCCGTATAAAATTTGGCATCAATGCTTCCAGCATTGAACAGGAACTGATGGGTCGGAATGGAAAACAGTGGCTTTGTATATTCTTTCACTCCATCCAGATTAAAATCTTCCAGGTTCTGGCTGGCTATGATAACTGCCGAATCTTTCTTTCGCACACGCTTCATAAAGTTCCGGACATACTCCACAGCAGTTAAGTTGGAGAGGAACAGATAGAACTCATCCAGACTTGCTGCCGTATTGCCCTGCGTCAACAGCTCATCGCTCATAAAGGAAAGCACATTAAAGAGCAGAGCATCTTTTAAATTCCTGCTGGCCTGCAAAAGCCCTTTTACCCCAAAAGTAATAAAGCTGTCATCGGTAATATTGGTATGTCCGTTAAAGAACTTGCTCTCAGCTCCCACACACATAGAATTCAGCCCAAGAAGAATACTCTGAAGCATTTCTGCTGTATAAAGCTGTCTTCTGTTTTCGTCAAATCCCTGATATTCTTCCTCAATGAACGCATAAAGATCGGAGAGAACTGGGTAATCCTCCGCAGCTAGGCATTCAAAATCACTTTCGTCTGTAATCCCCCATCTGGTATATAACTTCTGTAGCATGATCTCAATCACATCGATTTCCCTGTCGGAAAAATCCTTGTAGCTTCGGAAAAAGTCCTTTAAGAAACTGATATGCTGGGATAATCTGGACCGGATGCGAAAGGTCTGAGGTGCATCCAGATCCTCCGGGCTTCCTGCTTCGTCCCAGGTTTTCGGTTCCAGAGGGTTGATAATAAACTCCCCGCCCATTAAGTCGATAAAACACCCTCCCAGATTATTGGTCAGATCTTCATACTCCATTTCCGGATCCAGAGCGCAGATATGCATTCCGGACTCTCTTAAATTTGTCAGCAGCAATTTAAGCAGATAGCTTTTTCCCTGTCCACTGTTTCCCAGAATCAGGATATTGGCATTCGTCTTATCATCTGCTCTCCGGTTAAAATCCACCAGTACATTACTTCCAAATTTATCTCTCCCAATATAGAACCCATGAGGATCCGTCTTTCCTGAATAGTTAAAGGGATACAGATTCGCCACACTGCTGGCCGGAAGCACTCTCTCAAACTGATCCTTAAACAGGTTATAACCGCTTGGCATTACACACCGGAACCCCTGTTGTTGACGGAGGATCAGTCGGTCTACATTCAATTTTGACCGGATCAGTTCCGTTAGTACTTCTGTTTGAAGAAGCTTCAAATGCTCCAGATCATGGGCACACAACTCCAGATATACTGCCGTATGGAGGAGGGGTTCTCGGTTGCGGTGCATCTGGGCTACGATGGTAGTTACATCCTGTAAATTACTTTCAGCCAAAACAGTCTGCTGTAAATCACTGGTATTGCTCCGATCCATCCGGTTTTTGTTGGCTGCATTACTGATGATCTTCCGCTCCTCAACGGGTGTCACATGACGGGTATAGATCCGCAAGGTTACACCATCTTTCTCCCCTAAATGTGAGAGAATTGCCTGCTCTTCCGTAGCAGTCGGGTACTCCCGCAGTGCCCAGACACAACGATAGGTGTTACCACAAATAAAATGATCTGTTTCAAATTTAATGACAGACGGGGCAATCATATCCAGAAATTCCTGGATACGCACATTATCTTCCCTGTCATCAACTGCTGTTCTTCCTTTTTTCAAGTCATCTCCTCCTCACTCTAAATCTCTGGTATGATCCACCGCTCCCCGTCAAAGTCTTCAAACTTCTCTGTGGTCACGTTCTGCTCATAGTAAACAGCCAGGATACGTTTGATATCCTCTTTATCTGCCCGTTTAACAGAAAAACTCTGTTCCTTCAGGGATTTTTCAATCCTGGAAAGGTACGGAAAAATATCCGATTCCTTTTCATCTTTTAACCGCAGCATAATCAGAAATTCACGGGCTGTCGCCATCTGCACCTGAATCCGGTCCAGATGGGTCTGATCCTGTTCCAAAAGATGGCGTATGACTGGATTCTCTTCCTGTTCCATCTGACTTTTCAGAAACCGCTTGTTGTCTTCAAAGCTTTCCCTGCTGTTTAGACACAGCATCTCAATCTCTGCCACTCCTTTTAGTACAGTCATAAGAGCATAGATTCTTGCCCCGACACTAGATTCGGACAAAACAGAAATATTCGTTGGTTTTACAATAAAATACACCAGCTCCCCCTGTCCGTAGGTCACCAGACTGTAGTCTGTAATCTCCTTTGCACCAATGAACTGCCGTGTGGAGAGGCGCTTCTCTGCCTCTTTTTTCGCTTTTCTTTTCTCCCTGCTCATTCATACCTCCACTCAAAAAATTGCTGACGCATAAAAAAATACGCACAGGCATACCGGATAAAATCCAGAATGCTGGTATCGTGGGAGCGGATCGTCAGAAATCCATATACCCCTGTCAGAACACAAGGGAACATAAATCCCGCCTGCGTAGCTGCTAAAATGGAGACCAATCCGCAAATACCAAGAATCCCAATGTCCCGAAGCTGCCATAACCAAAGTGTTGCTTTTGATTTCAAATGGTCCGGATAAATATACAACCGATCACCTCCAAATAATAACCGCCGGCATGATGAAGCTCTGCCGGCGGTATGTTCGATCCTTCCTCTTATTCAGTTTCCTCAAGTTCTGCCTTTCCCTCTGTCTCCTGCATCTCTCCAGATACTAAATGTTCTTCCTGCGAAAGTACATCTTCAATCAGTCCGATCACAAATTCTTTCTGGCTCTGTCCTGTCTTTTTGAGGTATTTTTTTAACCTCTGAAAAAACTCCTCTGATACCTGAAATGCCAATGTCCTGGTTCCGTTTGCCATCTCTCTTTCTCCCTTCTCAAAGTGGTCTTTTAGAATCCGTTCCATATACTCGTTCAGCTTGATTCCCCATTCTTCCTGTTCTTCCCGCACTTTCTTATGCAGGGATTCTGGAATCATGGCGCATAAATTTTTCTTACGCTCTTCCATTTGACTCTCCTTTCCTCGTTTTTACAAGCCAAGTATATCCATAAAGAGATGAGATAGCTATGACGATACCCAACAAAGATTACCTGAAAACGGAAGCAGAACTACCAATCTTATGGTTCTTTCTCCTCCTTCATCTTCCGCAAAAAATAAGCGATACCACGGAGAACAAAATCCACACACGGTATCGCTACGCTATTCCCAAGAGCTTTGTAACGGGCACTATCCGAGGCACCAGGGATATCTGTCCAGTGATCCGGAAAACCCTGTAACCGTTCACACTCCAAAGGCGTCAGCCTCCGGATCAGTCTCCGGTTCTCAACAATACATTTATCTTCGCTGACATATTGATTATTAATCCCCTTATGATCTGTATATCCAATGGTTCCTACCGTATTCTGATACGGCTCACACACCAGATCCGTAGCATCCTTATGCTGTCTGGCGCTCTGAGTCGCTGTTACCCGATTTTGCAGAAATTCATCACTTCTCTGGCGGCTGAACACTGCATGACGGTCTGCACTCGTAAGAGTATAGGATATATCCGGCTGGCATCCCAGACCATTTCCTCCATTTTGTACTTCTCGATCAATGATATTTCCGGCAATACAATAACTCTCCGGCATATCTGAGACCAGTGGGACATTGTTTCCTCCTGTTCCATACCGGTCTGACATGGTAGGGGCCACCTCATGCGGACCTGTATATCTGGCATCAATCCCGTGATTCTCAAACAGAATCTGCTGATTGTTCCCGCCGGTTTCTGCCTCCTCTGTAAGAGCTGGATCCGGAGTTTTCTCTGTCCCAGCACCCCCCTGCTGGATGCCCATCACCAGAGGCGGATGACCACTCATCCCTGCCCGCAGGGTTGCTGTTACATCGACCGAAACATCCATACGCTCTCCTCCTTGGTCATTGAGGCTCAGACACTCTTCTTCTTTTTCTGCACTTTCAAACTTCCTCATCCCCTCTGCCACAAAGGTCTGCATCTGCATATTGGTCGTTGCCATCAAAGCTCCGGATATTCCGTTGAGGTTGATCGTTTCTTCCCTCTGATTAATATGAAACGCAAAAATATCCACCTCTTTTTCCTCTGCTACTCTACTCCCGCCTGAATCCGCAGAGCTATTTCCAGCTGTGGTGGTAACTCCTTTCCCCTGACCTTGGCCCTCCGCAGGATCCCCAAGCAGGCGTTCTTGCTCAAATAATATCTTTGGTGCGGTGAGTCCTCCAAAATCTGCGACAAGGAAGATTCTACGGCGGCGCTGGGCGACTCCCCAGTATTGAGCATCCAAGACTCTCCAAGCCAGGCTGAATTGATCTCCCAAAATGGCAGCCCCAGCAGATTCCCAGCGCCCGGTGTCAGGTCGAGGCACATGACAGGTACTGTCCTTGATATGGACAATCTCCTCGATGACCGCCCGGAAATCTTCTCCATTTGCGGAGCTGAATGCTCCAGGGACATTTTCCCAAACGAGGTATCGAGGTCGAATAAAGTCATCTGATACCCCTCGTCTTTCATCCTCTGCTCTCATCTCCTTTACTATGCGTACCTGGTCCATAAACAGACCGGAGCGCTCCCCTGCCAATCCTTTCCGTAATCCGGCTACTGACAAATCCTGACAGGGGCTGCCTCCGCAGATTACATCCACAGGCGGCAATTTTGCTCCATCCAGTTTTGTAATGTCCCCTACATGGAGCATATCTGGAAACCGGAGTTTGGTTACCCTCATGGGAAACGGTTCTATCTCACTGGCCCATACCGGCACACCTCCACAGTGAACTGCCGCCAAAGGGAATCCTCCAATCCCGTCAAACAGGCTCCCCAGTGTCATCATCCGCCCATCTCCATTCCCTTTTGTATCGGTGCTTCACATAGTTCCCATCCAATCTCCTGTTCGCTGACCCGTCTAAGCGGAATCTGAAGCTGCCTTGCTGTACGGATTTCCTGTTCCATTCCTGAAGACAGTTCACTTCCACACACCCAGACTTCCTCACACACCTTCAAAATCCGAAGCCCCATATCTGTTCCCAGCTTCCTCTCTTCTGGGACTCCATCATCCAGCATCTGCGGATATAGCAGATGGGAGGCAATTGGCGTAACCCCCTGGTTCATGGCATAACGACAGGCTGCCTTTGCAAATGCTACATTCCGCTCAACATCTCCAGAATACGGAGATGCAATATACACCAGTTTGTTGCGTTCCATCCTTCACCGTCCTCTCTACTTAGAAACCACTTGCACAACCGTCCTTGTTAGGTTCATAGCTCCCTGCGCTGCATAGACTGCTCCCATCACATTTGCTTTGGTTCCCGTTTCCAACCCAAACTGCCCCGCAATCCGCGGAATCTCACCTGCCGATAACATAAGTCCCAGACCAAGCAGTGCCTGATCCTTAACGACCATCAGACCTGCGATCAGGACCGTCGCCTGTAAAAAAGCGGTCAGGCACAGACCGATTACCTGCTTGCACCAGCCAACAAATCCATCAATATATCCCCTTGGCACACTGAATAAATAAAGGCTCCCTACTGCAATCTGGATCAGCAGGATCCCACCCCGTTTTAAGTTCGCAAAGAACACTTTGATTACCGCATAACCCATGAGGATCAAGAGAAAGATCATAAAAATCGGGCTGCTGATACTTCCGATTCCACCAAAAACTCCAGATGTGGCAGCTTCTTGCCAGGTAGCTGCATCCTGAAGAGACTGCACAATCCCTGCCGCAACTGTCCCAATATCTTCTCCCAATCCTGTAATACCGGCTGTAAAACTCCCCTGAAGTGAAATACTGAGCTTATAAAGTTCCACTGGAACAGTCGTAAACAGGCTGGCTGCCAGGAATCCTTTGATTACATTCAGGGCAGTATCGCGTATGCTTCCCCTGCCATTCTGATATTCAATTCCGCATTCAAAGGCTGCCACTACGATTCCCGTCACATAAAGTGCCCATGCCAGATAATAAAAAAGAAGCACAACAGACTGTACCCAGCTCATTTCGAACAGTTCAGCCCCCATGCTTCCCATCTGCATGAAAAAATCCCCCAGAAATCCAACAATCTGACCATACAGCCAGTCAATGATCTGTCCCAGAACCGTGTCTGCAACAAAATCCCAGATAAACAAGTTTTAACCACCTCCCCTTAACACATCTTCTGTCCCATTTGCATAGCTTCCTCCGGTTCCTGAAACACTTGCAGATAGGTCTTTACCGCTTCACTGAGTACTTTATAATCCTCTTTTCCGGGCTGATATACATACCAGCCGATCTCCTTTCCATAGGACCAGATATGGGGATTTACCCCGTCGCGGAAGTTGGGATTAGTCGTTTTTTTCAGACCCCACACATCTCCAAATTTCACAACCATGCTGTCGATCGTTCCTTCATTCCGATTCAAAAGGGTCACTTTCAATCGGTCATAATGATCCGCAACCATGCCTGTCTGAAAGTTGATTTTGACACGGATCTGATCCGTCAGCCTTCCATAACAACAATTCCCGACAAACCTTGGTTCTGAAAAGCTCGCTCCCGTTCCAAACATTTTTTTTAGTTCCCTTTCAAAAAATGTCATGCTTTCCTCCTCCGACCTATGTGGGTTCTCACGTTCTTCCCCTTCTTTCTTTCCTGCTATTTTTCCCGGTTCCGCCTTCTGGCAAATGCTTCCTGTCCATAATGCAACTGTTTCTCCCTCTCTTGTAAGCAGTTCATCCATCCTTCCAATCAGTTTTTCCATATGCGCCTGCCAGTGCTTCCAATCCCGTTCCTGAAACCAGCCGCCCCACAAAACTCCCGACTTCTCCTGCTCTTTTGCACATTTACGGCTGTAAAAAAGAGTTTCCGACAGATATTCCCTTACCCACTGAAGGGATTCTTTCGATGCTGTAAAAGAAGACAGGGAGGAAAACTTCTTATCCCCCTTGATTCCATCCAGTGCAGAAAAATCCTTCTCCTGGAATTTTACAATTAGTTCTGCCACTGCCATTGGGCTTGTATGAGACACCCCTTCTGACACTTCCGGAGGGGCATTCCAAGAATCTGCCTTCAGCCAGGCAAGCATCTGCCGGAGTTCTACATCCCCTTGTTCCGGAAGATGTTTCCGTATGAGACTGATGGCATCTAGTCCAGCATCGGACTCAAACGCAGTAATTCCCCAACATCCCATGATATACCTCCTAAATTCCAAGAATCTGCCAGATATAAAGCGGTGCAGTCAGTGTAAATACCAGACAGGCAAACAGAATTGCCGGTGCTGCCCATTCAAACTGCCCATGTTTCCGATAATCAAAGTATGCCGTTCCCAGTTTTCCAAAAAAGAACACGGCAAGGATCAGATCTATGGCTGGAAATACAACATGATCGACAACTGTTTTGATCTGTTGGGATGCCGTCTGCCAGGTTCCCTCAATCGCCCCGGCCACGTCCCCGGAAGCCGCATATGCCGGCATACAGATTAGGCTTGCGAAAACTGCGGCTGTACAAACAGATGTTATGATTTTCTTTGTTTTCATTAAAATGTTCCTCCTATTCCTGTGTAATTTCCTGCAAAAACTCCCCCTACTCTGGGTTCTGCGGTGCGATGTGCCAGTCACTCCATAGGTTTCCGTCAATGGTAATGGAATCGGTCAGATTCATGGAAAGCATCCCAGCCGGTGTCCAGCAATCCAACAACCATGTATACGGCGTATAGCTTCCATCCGGATACCAAATTGGTGTAAAATGCGTTCTCCTCTCATAGGTACTGTAACCATTTTTCTTAAACTCATGGGTCATATCATAGCCGCCATTCATCCGTTCCAAAAGCCTCCAAAACCTCTCATACTGAAATTCCGGAAAATAAGTCACCGCATTCTGCGCAGATGTCACTGCAGAACTCTGATTGGTGCTGACATGAGTTGTTACCTTTTCCTGGAATCCATAACCGGATTTCATCGTCCTTCCCGTAGCGGTAGGGGACTTTTCATCGGTTGTAATTCTCATATCTGCAGTCAGGCTTGCGGAGTATCGGTCCAGGTCAAACTCCCACCAGCCATGGTCACACCAGTACCCGTCATCATCCTCATCCCCGCTGTGCCATACCCAGTATTCCTCTCCACCATGGCCTCCACACACCCCAGGATGCAAAGGTTACTTCTGCATTGGAAGGAACCGAAGGTCTTGTAAACCCGTCATTCCGGTCATCCGCATTGGGATCTGGCGGTGGATTTTCATCCAGATCCACAACCTTGATGTGAAGAGTTCCTTTACTTATTCCTCCTCCGCCCCGCACACGGACGGTCATCGTCATAGTCTGAGGCTGCTCCGGTGTTGTCCAGCGGATCCAAGCCAGCTGACTGTCACCGGACGGATAATATACCTCTCCCACCTCGTAGCTTCTTCCTCCTACGGAAAATGTTACGGATACCGGATGATCCGGATCACTCTGTCCTCCGCGTACCTCTACTGCCGTAATCACTTCCGTGTTAGTCCTATACTCATAATCATAGGTCGTGATCTCCGGTTCCTCTGGTGGCACATCCCGAAACCGTACAATGCCAAGTCCCAGGGAACTTTTTATTTCACTGTTGGAACGGATTCCCGATGTAGGACCTCCCCAAGCCGGATATCCCAGATCCGGTGTTTCCAAAAACATAGAAAGTGGTAGATTCTGAAATGCCACTGTTGGAAGGACAGCACGAAGCCCACCACTTAACATCTCATCATAGAGCGCTGCCTCTGTTGCTGTAACTGCAATCAGGGTTCCTTGAAATTTAAGAAAACTGATCGGCTCCAATAAGAGCCTATACTCCCCTCCCACCAGTGTGTCAAAATCCATTCCAGTCAGTCCTGCAATGCTGCGCACCACCTGTTCATCTGTAAAATAACTTTTAATCTGCTCAATATTTGCCTGCCCCAGACTTTTCGAGCTGATGATTCTGGGTAGAGACTGTGCCGGATTTACATACTCATATGGATTGGTATCAATCATCAAAGCACTTCCTCTGGTATAAGACATTTTACTGACTTTCCCAAAGGAGTAGGCAATATTCGGATGCTTGTTTGTTAAGTCAATCGGTCTTGTTACCGGATCATGGCTCTCTGCCCGAATGACAGTAACCCGCACCCCTTCATTTCCCGGTGACCAGGAATTCTGACTGGTCCCCTGTCCCATACTTCCGCCTCCCCCATCAAGATTTCCGTCCCCTACTGCATAAACCTGGATGGAGAGTATCAAAGACAGTAAGATTGAGACTATGAAAAACACACATTTCTTCTGTTTCAAGTATCCTCCTTTCCAACCACAGGAAGCCTTGTTTCCTTCCCTGGTATCTGGGAAAAGAAAAAACACCACATTGATGTGGTGCTCAGACTGTAGACAACTAGCCTCCTAATAGGAGGCGGTTGTCTTTTTTCTTT
>NZ_JBKVCZ010000110.1:0-21207 GCF_046966825.1 Hungatella sp.
GCTTTATTATAGACTCATTCATTTTCAATTTCAATGCAAACGTTCTCATTTTTGACCATTTCGTCAATTTGCAGCAAGCTTGTCCCTTATTTTTTCAACATTCCGACTATTGTATTTTTTCCATTTTATTACTTTTTCCTATATTTCACGGAAAATTTTCATTATTATTCACAAAAATAAGTAATTTCTCCCCTCTTCTTACATTTTCTTTCATAACAGTCACTTTGTATTTCATTCAACAGACATCAAAAATACCGCTGCAAAATCAGAACATTGCTTTTGCAGCGGTATTCCCGGCTCCCCGGTCACTCACTCATATCCGGTTTCCTTCATCCAGAGAGGAAGCAGGCGGCTGACCACCTCGAACAGCAGGCGGTCCTCCTCTCTCTGCAGGTCACAGCCCCACAAATTCTCCATCAGGCTGATCCGGTAACGGATGGTGTTGACGTGGGCGTACATGGCATCCGCCGTCTTCTGGAAGTTAAAATGGTTCTGCACAAAGCAGCACATGGTATCCGACAGCGCATCCCGCTTCTCTTTCGGGTATTCCATCAGCTTGTCCGTCATCTGTTCCAGAATCCGGTTTACCGGACTTCCAGGCTTTGGATACTCCAGTATCCGGAAAATTCCCAGCTCACTGTGAAAGAACACGCGCCTGTCCGTATCGGTCAGATTCCCCACTTCTGCGGCGTGACGCGCTTCACCGAGGGCCTGGTCCATCTCAGATGCACGGTACCTGCCGCTGATCCCCATTATCATATCGTCATCGCCAATCCCGATTATCCCTTCCAGCTGCTCCGTCACCTTCATAACATTGTCTGTGGAGACAAACAGCAGCAGATGGGTCTCATCCAGAAAACAGTAGCGCAGGCTCTTCCGAAAGCTGCGGTGAAGCCGGTATCCCAGATACCCCTGCTGCTTTAAAATGCCCTTGTCTCCCCGTTCCAGCAGCACGATACCGTATCCGTCCTCCGGAAATACCCCGTCCGGAACTGCCAACGGCCGTATTCCTTCATAGGACTGCCTCATAATTGCGCTGATGCCCTCGGACGCCGCCGGCAGATCTCGCGTATACCACGACAGAAGGCAGGCGTAGTCGAGCAGCACATGGTCCTCCTCTGTAAACTCCTCCTCTCCCCGGATCTGAAGCAGATGGCGAACCTCTCCGCCAAGAGTCATGGAGCTGTGTATAAAATGAAAACTGCTTCCCCCCTCCCAACTGAATTCCTGAATCCCCGGAAAGGCCGCCTTCACCGGCCCGCGCTTCCACCACTCCGGATAGAAAAACGCTTCGCTCAGCTCAGGCGTGTCCGGATAGACCTCATAATCCTGACGAACGCTGTAGACCCACTGGCCGCCGCAGCGCTCATTCAGCGCCTTCAGAAGCTCCAATATGTCCCCATCACACGCCAGGTTACGCAGTCTGTACTGAAAACAGGTAATCGACTCCATTTCCATAAGCAGTCCCCCTTCCGCTGTCACAGATATCCCATCGCGCTCCATTGCGCAATCATATATCCTAAGCATAGCGCTCCAGGGACAAAGAGTCAACTGCCGCTTCCCGTAATCACTTCCTGTTTCATCAGATGCGCACTGCCGTCTTATACGCTGTATGGAAGGCGTCCAGAATCTTGCCCGCCTTCACACAGTCCCCGATTTCATAGACCTCCAGATCCGGTTCTCCCGCAAGTGTATCGTAGAACGCATGGCGTGGTTTCAATCCTACCGCGATCACGACGCTGTCCGCCGGAAGCTCAGTTCTGCTGCCGGTCCGGTCATTCACTCCGCGCACGCCCTGATCTGTGACCTCCGTCACCCGCAGTCCCGGAATGACCGCGATCCGGTTTATTCCGATCTTTTCATAATAGGCGATAATATCGGTCACGGCGCAGTCGGCCATGATCGCGTCTTTCATCTCCACAATGGTCACTTCGTGGCCCTTTTCGGCCAGATCGATGGCAGTCTCCGTGCCAATCATTCCGCCGCCCACGACCACGACCTTTCTGCCGATCTCAGGATGGCAGTCCAGGATGGTGAGGGCATTGATCACATTTTCCCCATCGATTCCCGGAACCGGCGGGATCACGGGTTCGGCTCCGACCGCCGAGATCACGGCATCGTAACCTCCGGCCTTCACCATCTCCGGCGTCAGTTCTTCATGGATAACCGGAATCTCCAGCTTCTCAATCTGATGAATCTGATAATCGATCAGATGCCGGATATCTTCCTTAAATTCCGGCGCGGACGCCTCATGGAGATAACCGCCCAGCTTTCTCTTCTCATAGATGGTCACGTCATGGCCTTTCAGCTTTAAGACGCGGGCCGCCTCCATACCCGCGGGGCCGCCTCCGGCAATGACGACTCTCTTCTTCGTCTCCGCAGGTTTTATGGCAAGGTCTTCTTCGAAGCCCAGCACCGGATTTACCGCGCACATGACGGTGCGGCCCAGGAAGGAGCTTCTCTGCAGACAGCCCTCGTTACAGCGGATACACGGCCGGATATCCTCTGGACGGTCTTCCATCGCCTTCTTCACCCACTCGTTGTCCGCCCACATCGGACGTCCCAGCGTGATGAAGTCGGCCTTTCCCTGCTCCAGAATATCTTCCGCGTACTGGGGAAGTGTGATGGAACCGGAGGCCATGACGGGAACGTGCACCTCTTTCTTCACGGCCTCGGCCGCCCATACGTTGTAACAGACAGGCATGGCCATCGGGCTTACCTGATGAATCATCGTATGGTGATCTCCGCCCGAGATATGGAAGGCGTCGATTCCCAGCTTTTCCAGTTCTTTTGCATAGTAAATGGTATCTTCGATGGTCATCCCATCCGGCTCATAATCCGTACCGGACAGACGGACCGTCAGCGGGAAATCAGGCCCCACCTTCTTACGGCAGTTTTCCACGATCTGTCTCAGGAAACGGAACCGGTTTTCTCTTGATCCGCCGTACCAGTCGCCTCTTTTATTTGTAAAAGGAGAAAGGAAATTCGTGATCAAATAGCCGTGAGCCGCGTGGATTTCCACCAGGTCAAAGCCTGCATCCACGGCGCGCTTCGCTGCGTCTCCAAATGCCTCGATCAAAACCTGAATTTCATCGATGGTCAATTCTTCCGGGATCGTATGGAACTGGTCATAGAGCATGGGCCACGGAATTGGGGAAGCTGATTTCATTGGCGGTCCCAGGAACCGCTGGCGGCCGCAGTGTTCAATCTGGATTCCCGCCTTCGCACCATGGTTCTTGATGCTGTCCGCCAGCCATCCCAGACCGGCGATGTGCTCATGGCTGCTGATTCCGACCTGACAGTGGCAGGATTTGCTGGCAATATCGTCAATATAGGCGTACTCTACAAGTACCAGACCGGCGCCGCCGTCGGCCAGATGGGTGTAGTGATCCACGAGTCTCTGGGTCACCGTACCATCCTTGTTGCTGAGTCCCGTCGTCTGAGGCGCCTTTACCAGACGGTTCTTCACTCTCAGGGTTCCGATCTGCCCCGGTTCAAACAGCTTTGGAAACATTTTCTTCATTGTAATTCACTCCTTTTCTTTCTTTTTTATTGCTTCTAACATCTTTTCCTCTGTTATGGGAATCTCATGGAAACGGATTCCCGTCGCATGGTAAACCGCGTTGGCGATAGCCGCCGCGGTCGGCACCAGGCCGCATTCTCCGACGCCCTTCGCTCCGAAGGGACCGCTTGGCTCGTTGGTCTCCACGAGAATCACGTCGATATCCGGCGTCTCCAGCATAGTCGGAAGGTAATATTTGTGGAAGCTGTCCTGGGCCTGCCTGCCCTTCTTGTCATAGACAATCTGCTCGCTTAAGGCGTAGCCGATTCCCTGCAGCACCGAACCGTGAATCTGCCCTTCCACGATGTCCGGATTGATGGCCCGGCCCACATCGTGAGCCGCCGCCAGATGAAGGACCTCGATCTGCCCGGTCTCCATATCCACCTCCACCTCAGCAAAATGAGCGTGCCACGGAGGCGCGTTAAACGGCACGGTCTGGCCGATCCCGATAATCTGCCGGTTAGCTCTGTGAATCTGATGGGCCGCTTCCCCAATGGTCATACGGGGTTCCCCATCCGCAAGAATCAGCCCGTTTTCCAGAGTCAGTGTTTCCGGCTCTGCCTTCAGCTGTTCTGCGGCAAATTCCAGAATCCTCTGCTTCGCATCCCGTCCTGCCGCCTCCACCGCGGTTCCCGCCGAATAGAGCGTTCTGCTGGCGTGGCTTCCGATGTCGTAAGGGGTACTGGCCGTATCGCCGAAGACGATGCTCACCTGATCCATGGGTATCCCCAGCGAGGATGCCGCTACCTGCGACAGCGTGGTGGCGATTCCCTGCCCCATATCGGGAACGCCCACCGCTAAATTGGCGGAGCCGTCCTCCATCACCGCCAGATAAGCGTTGTCAAATTCCACGGCAAAGGGCCAGGAGTTGCTTACATGGGTTCCTGCCGCCATTCCGATTCCCCGCGCTTTCCCGTGTCCCGGATTCTTTAAAAGGCTGTCCCGGTCTGCCCATCCGATCTTCTGCGCTCCCTTTTCCATACACTCCGCAAGGCCGCAGGTGGCACAGGGATACGGCGGAAGCCATGGCGCGTAAGGAGTCATGACATTTTTAAGCCGAAGCTCCACCGGGTCCATGCCCAGCCGTTCGGCCATCATATCGACCGTAGACTCCACTGCGAAGTTTCCCTGTGGGTTGCCAAAGCCTCTCATGGCGCCCGCGGTGGTAGTGTTTGTATAGACGCAGAGACCGTCATAAAATACGTTTGGGATCTGATAAATACTTATGTTGGTCACGCCCAGAACCGCTGTCACATCGGGGCCCGCGTTGGCGTAAGCCCCGGTATTTAAAACGGCATTTAAGTACAGGGCCTGGAAGCTTCCATCCTGCTTCGCTCCCAGCTTCACCGTTACGTAGCCGGAATGTCTGGTGGTCGAAGCGATAAAATCCTCTTTTCTGTCATAGACAAAACGCACCGGCTTCCCCGCAAGCATTGCCAGCGCCGCGGCGATGGGTTCCGCCTTGCCGCTCATGCCCACATGGGAGCCGAACGCGCCTCCAATATACGGCGGATTCAGCACGCGGACCCGGCTGGCCGGCATTCCGAACAGCTTTGCCAGCAGATTCTTTAACGGATGGGGGCTCTGGGTCGTGGACCACACCGTCAGATGCCCTGACGCGGAGTAATCGGCTACCGCGGCCTGGGTCTCCAGCTGACAGTGCTTCGCCACAGGAAGTTTAAACTGTTCCTCCAGTATGATGTCACTCTCTGCAAAGCCCTTCTCTAAATCTCCCATGGGAAGCGTTGCCATGCCTGCAATATTATTTCCGATAAAACAGGGATGTACGGCCGGCGCCTCCGTTTTCATGGCCTCCAGCGGATCGAAGACCGCAGGCAGCTCCTCGTATTCCACCCGGATCAGCTCCAGGGCCCGTTTTGCCGTCTCCTCCGTGTCCGCTGCGACGGCAGCCACCTCGTCTCCCACATAGCGCAGCTCCCGGTTAAATATCTGTTCATCTTCTACCGGAACTGCGGGCGGGTTCGCCTCGCTGCAGGAACTGTTAAAACAACATTCTGTCGTATTTTTATATGTAGCCACGGCGCGCACGCCAGGCAGTTTTTCCGCCTCCGCCGTATCGATGGACAGGATTCTGGCATGTGGGAACGGGCTTCGGAGCACCTTTGCATACAGCATCCCGGGAAGTTTTAAATCCGTGGTAAAGGCAGCCACTCCGGTCGCCTTCTCCAGGGCGTCAATTCTTGGCAATGGTTTCCCTATTTCACCTTCCATCTTCATCCGTCTCACCTCCTTCTGTCAGGGACAGTGCACGGGCCGCCAGTTCCACGGCCTGTTCTATTTTCACGTACCCGGTACAGCGGCACAGGTTACCCGCCAGAGCTGTCCGGATCTCCTCTCTCGTCGGATGGGGCTTCTCATCGAGCAGTGCCTTGGCCGACAATATCATCCCCGGCGTACAGAAGCCGCACTGAATGGCTCCCGCATCGATAAATGCCTGCTGGATGGGGTGTGGTTTTCCTGCCGTCTTCAACCCTTCTATCGTAACAACGCGGCGGCCTTCCACACGCGCTGCCGGCACCATACAGGAATTGACAGCTTTTCCGTCCAATATCACGGTGCACGCCCCGCATTCGCCCTGCCCGCATCTAACCTTCCCGGTGAGTCCCAGCCGGTCCGCGCACACCGCCAGCAGGTCAGGCGGCTCGATCCACACGGACCGGAACTGATTAATATAAAGGACAGCTTCATCACTGCTCCACCTCCTTTTCCCTGCCTTCGGCATCGCTGAGCGCCTCCGATAAGGCCCGTTCCACCATCACCGGGAGTACCTCCTCCCTGTAGCGCTTCGAACCGCGGATCAGGCTGTCCCTGGGATTCGCATTCTTTAGCGCAAGCCTTCCTGCCTCTGAAAATACTTCCTTTTCCGCCGCTTTTCCAATTAAAAAGCGTTCCGCCTCTATCGCCCGCACCGGCCCCACGCCGACCGGGGCCATGGCTATGCGGCACCGTTCTACCATGCCGTCCCTGATTCCGAGAAATGCCGCCACACAGACCATGGGAAGCGCCAGAGCCTTCCTCTGTTCCAGTCTGGCGTAGCCGCTTCCCTCACCGGGCCCAGCCTCCGGAATGAGAATCCTTGTGACGAGACTCTTCGTGCTGTCAACCGTGCTCTTTCCAAATCCGGCATAAAGGCGGTCCATGGACAGCAGTTCGGCTCCGTCCTCATACATTACCTCCACCGATGCCCCCAGCGCCGCCAGAGCCACCGCGCTGTCCGCCGCCGGCTGGCCGTTCACGATATTGCCGCCGATGGTACTGCAGTTTCGGATCTGATTGGAGCCGACCGAATGAGACGCCTTTGCCAGCGCATGCGCGTACCGTCTGATCAGTGGACTCTCTGCCGCCTGATTATGGGTAACTGCCGCGCCGACCTCCAGAGCCCCTCCACACAGCTTCATCTCAGCCAGTCTTGGAATTCCCGTGATATCCACGAGGCACTCCGCCTGATACTTTCCGCTCTGTAAGTCCAGCACCAGATCGGTTCCGCCCGCTATGATCCTTCCGCGCCCCTCATATCCTGCCAGCAGGTTCAGCGCCTCTTTGGCATCCTTTGCCATAACGTAATTCTGTACCATAAGGAAATCAATCCTCCCTTCGTATTACCGTTTTCCGTTCCATTTGCATAGTTTTATTATAACAGCTTCCAATAGATGCCATCTCCAAAAAACAGCCGGGCATTTTTGTAGTTCCTATGGGAATCGTAACAGAATTTTCATAAATCCTTAAAGTCTTTTTTCCGCTTCGATGGTAGAATCATCCATTATAAGGAGGAGAGTCTATGAGAAAGAAAGCAGTATGGACCGCATCTGTCCTGGGAGCCGCGGCACTACTGGCGGCATTCTGTCTGTTGGTGCCGCGCCGCTATCCGGTTCCCGCGGATACGACCATCGGAACCCGCAGCATCCGGTACGAAGACCGGCCCAAAACCGCCGCCGAGATCACCGTGGCCCGTTACTTCCTTAACCAGATAATGGGAGATTTTAAAGAAATGAAGAAACTTCTTCCCAATACGGAACTTGACAGGATCACGCTGGAGAATGAGAAGGAAGCGTTCTTAAAGGGCGAATCCATGGAAACCTATATTATACGCTCCATTACAACCCTGGACCGTGAGCAGTACGCCGGAGACAACGAAGCATTTTCCTATCCCAACGCTGAAACACGGGCGCGGCAGGAGAACCTGAAGGATTATGCAGTCATTCATGTGGAATTCTATCAGAAATGGAATGATAAGGCAGAGTCGCATGCACCGCAGTGGAACTCCGGAGAATGCGGCAGGAATTTCCTGGTGGGCAAAAAAGCCCTGGATAAGAATTATAAAATATATGATTTTGGAATGATGATGTAAGGAGGAAAGATTATGGAGATCACTTTGACAAAGGCCAGACTTTCAAACTGTGAGGAGCTCTACAGCCTGCAGACCGCTTCCTTCCGTCCGCTTCTGGAGAAATACCAGGATTACGATTCCAATCCCGGCGCGGAGACGAAGGACCGTACACTTCAGCGGCTGAAGGATCCTTTTTCCGATTACTATTTTATCAGTTTAGACGGTAAGCATATCGGTGCCATCCGCATCTGCCATTTTGAAACATTATGTAAACTCAAGCAGCTGTTTATCCTTCCTGAGTTCCAGGGACACGGGTATGCACAGCAGGCCATCGAACTGGTCGAAGCCCTGTATCCGGAGATTCCGAGATGGGAACTCGACACAATCAGCCAGGAGGCGAAGCTCTGCCATTTGTATGAGAAGATGGGGTATACGAAGACTGGTAAGGTGGAAAAGATTAAGGATGGGATGGATCTTGTCTATTATGCCAAATATGCATAGATAGGGAGGCAGGAAGCGGGGGCGGACACGGGATATGAAGTCTCCCTGCGCGGCCCCGCCCCCAAAGACGAGAAAGAACCACTGATTTTCTATTGCGTTGAGTCCGCCGTCTCCCTTCCATCCGGCACTGCCCATGGCTGAAGCACTGACAGAAGCTCTGCATCATAGTCCAGACCAATGCTGTAGCTGTACTCCTGGCTTGGGAGAGTTCCCTGGGGATAGGATATCTCCAGGTGGTCCGGGAAAAGGAGGATATACTCTGGCCGCAGAGCTGCCTCCATCTCTTTGCGCAGCGCCGGACTCACGGTGCCTGGGGCATCTAAAAGCCATTGCCGGGCCGCGTCCTCCGGCAGGCTGAATAAGTCCCAGTTGCTGTATACGGCCCCTGTCTCCCGGTTAAACACGGCCCCGAGCCGAAGCTCTTTAGCCTCCTGGCCGTTTACCGGGAGCGTTACCGTTGTGATAAAACTTACGGCTGTCTCATTGGACGCGGAGGGCGTAATCTCCTGACGCACATGGCGTTCCTGGTACACAGTCCCGTTCTCCCGGCAGGACAGGTAATCCCCGTAGGCCTTCTGAAGCTCTGCCTCCGTGTCGTAGAGCAGTCCCTGTTTCTCGTAGTAACCGTCTATGCCCTTCCGCGCAGATTCACTTAAATCATTGTAGCTTACCGTTCCGGTCACATAGCAGTTGGCAGGCCCAACGGTCTTATAGATGGTCAAAAGTCTGGTTCCATCCGGCAGTCTGTAGCTGTCGAAGGTATTGTGTTCGTCCTGCCACAGGTCCGCGCGCTCTTCTCCGGGAAGGGAGGCGGCGTTTTCCTGGATCAGATGCAGTGTCTCTTCCTCCTGAACGGGAGTTTTCGAACAGCCCGCCAGGAATACAAGGGACAGGATCAGTACTGATGTATAAATTTGCCTCACTTTCATGGGTCATCCTCCTTTATAATTTCTGGTCGTCTGGAGTACTGAAGCGTGTCTGTAAGCAGCTTTTCCGCCACGCTCTAACACTATGTTATACTCAAAACGGGAAAATGTCCACTGTTGTTACTGCAGGGAGGCCGTTCAGGTTACTGTTCAGCTCGTTTCCGGATCCATTATACCAGCGGCCGGATCTCGTAGTCCTCCATATTCACTTCTTTAAATTTCGATCTCTGGAACCGGTCCTTCAGGCCGTATGGTACGGTGCAGTCGAAGATGGTTTTACAGCTGATTCCCCGGTCCTTAAGCATGGGATTGTATTCCGGCCCCTCGGTCGGGTCCAGCGGATGGCAGCGGACTCCCGGGATCGTGATTGTATCCACGTCTCCCTGATAACGGGTGTTGAGCGCCCACAGAACATCGTCCGAATCGAAGATGTCCACGTCCTCATCCACCACAATCACATGCTTCAGCTCGGGAAAAGCGGTGAGGGCAATGAGCGCCGCCTGACGCTGCCTTCCCTCGTCGCTGGGAACCCGTTTGGCGAACTGTATGACCGCCATGTACTTACCGCCGCCGGAGCGGTGGGCATAAACATTTTTCACGCGCCCGGCAAGCGCTTTCTCTTCCATGGTCAGGATGCTGGCCTCCGTCGGGATTCCCGCCATACTCACGTGTTCCTCGCTGGGTCCGATGCACGTCTGGATGATCGGATTTTTCCGATGGGTAACCGCTTTGATCTTTATTACCGGAAGCTCTCCCGACACGTGGCCGGTATATCCCGGGAACTCCGGCATGGCCTTTCCCGTGTTGGTGTTAATGTCTTCCCGCATCCGTTTTCCGGCCACCAACTCGCCCTCGATGACAAACTCCGCGTTGGCAATGGCGTACTCGTCAATGGTCCGGCATTTTGCCATGCGGACCGGCTTTTTGCGGAGCGCGCCTGCGATAGACAGCTCATTGAACCCCAAAGGCGTTGTGGGCGGTTCGAAGCAGGAAGCAATCTCAATGCCGGATCCACGCCGATGCTGATGCTGATCGGCAGATTCACGCCTTCCCGTTCCGCCTTTTCCCGAAATGCGTCCAGGTGGCGCACCCCGGGGGTGAAAAACATGGTCATCTCGTCCGCCGACTGCAGGCAGAGACGGTGAATGGTCACATCCCCTTCCCCCGTAACCGGATCTGAGGCGTAGCACATTCCCATGGTGATATAAGGTCCGGCATCCTCCTCCGTATTCTGAGGGGCCGGGAGAAGCTTCCGAATATCGAAGCCCTCCTCCGATGCATAATGGATTTCCTCCTGGCACGGCACGTCTCCGCCTGCCGTAAACTCCGGCATAATGGGATTCGCGGCCGCGTCCTTTAAGAGAAAGCCCAGCTTATCCGGAGGACAGTCCAGAAGACAGCCCACCCGTTTTCTGGAAGCCAGAAGGCCGATCAGCACCTGTTTGTCCGGAAAGCCTTTGATATTACGGAAGAGGAGCGCAGGTCCCTCTTTAGTCGGACGCTTTACCGTACCCCCCGCCCCGACATAGCGGTAAATCCCCGCGACTTCCGCGTAGGAATCCACCTCTGTATCTGTACAGGCAATCTGATTCTCATACTTTTTCAGTTCCTCCAACGCACTCCGTAAATCTTCAATCATTCTGATTTCCTCCTTTTTCTTCCTTCTGCTCTTGCTGATACTCTCTCAAACCGGCGGCGATCCGGTGAGCGCCTTCTTCGCACAGCGCTACGACGCCGGTGATCTGTTCCTTCGTGATTCCTTCCACATGGATGCCGGCCAGCACGGCCAGTCCCCCGAAAACCACCGATTCCAGTTCCCGGTAAATCAGCTCCGTCACCACGCCTTCCCTGTGGCCCTCTCTGGCATTTGACAGGCATCCGCCTCTGTCCCCGAAGGCAATGGCTCCGATATGGCCCGTATCACCGCCCGCTGCCAGCACCAGACAGTCGGTTCCCATCCAGAGCACCTTAAACTGCACGGAGACGCCGTGGCCTGTCATGGTAAAATCCATCAGTTCCTCAAACACGGTCCTGCACCTTCTCTCCCCATCGTTTCGCGCCTTCACAGGGAATCCGGAACTGGTCCAGAATCTTCATGATCTGGTGATTTACAATGTCCTCCACGGTCTCCGGATGGTTATAAAATGCCGGCATGGGCGGCGCTATGACAGCCCCCATCTGCGAAAGCTCATACATGTGTTTTAAATGAATGGTATTAAGCGGCGTCTCCCGGGGGCAGATCACCAGCCTCCGCCGTTCCTTTAAGGCGACGTCACAGACGCGGGTGATTAAGTTGTCCGCGTATCCATTAGCGATTCCCGACAGCGTCTTCATGCTGCACGGCAGGATAATCACGCCATCCGCCGGATAGGAGCCGCTGGAGATGCAGGCCGCCAAGTCGCGGTTATCATAGCTGTGGTCCGCCAGGGAAAGGACGTCTTCTATTGTATATCCTGTTTCAATCTCCAGATTTACCCGGGCGTAATCGCTGAATATCACATGGGTCGTCACTGACTCTGTCTTTTTTAATGCCTCCAGCAGCTTTACCGCGTATATGGTTCCGCTGGCTCCTGTTACTCCGATAATCAGATCCATGAGAGTTCCTCCTTTTGCTGTCTCTATTGCCGTTTAGAGGGCCGTTGGCCTGTTACAGTTCACTGTACCGGAAATCGCCTGTACAATCAATTCATTTTATGGTATCATTGTTTCCATAACGGAATGATTGAACGGAGGCGGAATATGACATTGGAACAACTGCAGTACTTTGTGGCGATCGTGGAAAGCGCCACATTCTTTGACGCGGCGGAAAGCCTTCATATCGCACAGTCCACCCTTTCCAAACAGATACGGAATCTGGAACTGGAGCTGGACGTCCAGCTGTTTGACAGAAGCCGCCGCCACGCCTCCTTAACGGATGCCGGGCGCGTCCTCTATCCCGATGCGGTAAAGCTGTTAAAAGGCGTTCAGGGAATGAAGCAGCATCTTGCTCCATATCAGGACAGCCGGAGATCCGTCATACATTTGGGAGTCCTTCCCATCCTGCATCAGTACCGCCTAAATCCCGTTCTGAGGCAGTTTGCCGAGTCTCACCCGGAGATCACCCTCATGATCGACGAGGTGGAGGATGAACCGCTACGGCAGGGCTTCCGCCAGGGCAGCTACGATCTGATCATCGGCCGCCCGGAACTGCTTACCGGCGTGCAGAGCACATGCCATCTGCTGGCTCACGACCGGCTGGTGCTTCTGACTCCCGCAGGCCATCCGCTGGCAGGCAGACCAGCCGTTCCCCTGGAAGAACTGTCCGGAGAATCGTTTATTCTGATGCATCCCAGCAGCAGCATCTACCGCCTGTGCCTCACGGCCTGCCAAAAAAAAGGATTCCAGCCCGCTGTCAACAGGACAGCCAAGATAGAATCCATTGTCAGCGCAGTCGCAGCCGGAGAGGCGGTGAGCCTGCTTCCTTACAGTAATCTCGATGTATTTCGCCATGAAAATGTCGCAGTGATCCCGCTGCAGGAGCCAGTCGCCGCCGATGTCGTCCTGGCCTGCCAGTCCCCGAAGAAACTCCCGCTCTGCGGCAGGACACTCTGGAAATACTTTTCCGCCTGAACCATTTTAACGAAAAAGGAAGCTGTGCAGAATTCTCACTCTGCGCAGCTTCCTCTCTCTCTTTCACGTTCTTACCGGTTTTCTTCCATCGACACGCCGGCGATCTTGATGTTCACGTCCAGCACGGTAAGTCCTGTCATGTTCTCAATCGCACTCTTTACCTTGTCCTGCACCTTTTCACATACTTCCGGAATGCTGAAGCCGTACTTGATGTTTAAGGATAAGTCAACGGATACGTGCTCTTCCGTTACTTCGACTTTAACGCCCTTGGATAAATTCTTCATGCCCAGCTTTCCAACCAGTTCATTGGTAATGTTGCCGGCCATGGAATCCACGCCGTCTACTTCCGTCGCCGCAAGGCCTGCGATGATGGCTACTACTTCATCCGCAATCTGTACTTCGCCGATTTTATCTTTTTCATATACTTTATGAGTATTTCTGTTCTCTGTCTCTGCCACAATGATTCCCTCCTGTTTTCAATTCGATGTATTACTTGGATTATAGACTATTATAACAAAGACAGCCACAGTTTGCAAAACATTTTTCTATTCCTGGCCCAGAATACCCGCTTCTAAGTCACTTAACATCACATCAGCAGCCGTAATGCCGCCTTCCGCCAGGTACCATACGGTTGGTGTCAGGTAGACAATGTGACCGTTTTTGTATGCTTCCGTCTTCTTCACCAGTTCATTATCCATCACTTCCGCCGCAAGCTTGGCGCCTTCCGTGTTGATTGCGGAATCGCGGTCCAGGACAAAGATGTAATCCGGGTTTAAGGAAACGAGAAGCTCGAAGGAGGATTCATTGCCGTGCGTGGAATCCACGTCGTTGGCCAGATTGGTGAAGCCGACTTCATTGCCGATCAGGGAGCAGCGGCTTCCGTCACCCAATGTGTTCAAATTGCTGCTGGTCACCATTCCGATGACTGCTGTCTTTCCCTCGGCCGCCTGGCGGAGCGTCTCCACACGTGCATCGAATCCGGCCAGTTCCTCCGCCGCCCGCTCTTCCTCACCGAAGATGGAAGCGATCATGGCCGCGTTCTTTTTCACACTCTGAATCACGCCTTCCTCATAATCCACCGCGGTGTATACGACCGGAGCGATCTTCGACAGTTCGTCATACTGTGCGCTTAAACGGCCTCCGATGAAGATTACATCCGGCTCGCTGGCCATAAGTGCCTCCATGTCCACTTCCTTTAAAGTGCCGAGGTTTACGATATCCTCGTTGTTGTTATACTCCATCAGATAATCGATTTTGGAGGATTTCGGCATTCCCACGATCTGGCCGCCCAGATCCCAGTTATCCATCATGTCAAGCACCGCCATATCCAGAATCGCCACGCGCTCCGGATTATAGGGAACCTCCAGCTCCACCTTTTCGCCGTTTCCATTCAGCGTCGTCACGGTGACGGATTCCGGTGTCTCCGAGGCCTGTGCATCTTCATTTTCACCTTCCCCGGAGCCGGACTGGGACTCTGTATCTGTGGACGCGGCTTCGGAAGAAGTCGTCTCGCCGGCCTGTCCGCCTGTTGTTCCGGCCTGTCCGGCGCCCTGTCCGCAGGCTGTCAGGGAAAGGGCTGCTGCCATTGCAAGTGTCAGTAATGTCATTTTTCTCATAGATAGTATCTCCTTTTTCGGGATTAGTAATAGATCGACAGTGGTTTTCCTTCTATTTCCAGTATTTCGAAGTCCACGCGGTGGATTTCGGAGAGGTTTTCCTTTGTCATCACTTCCTCCACCGTACCGAACTTTGATATTTTTCCATCCACGAATGCGCAGATGTAGTCGGAATAAAATGCGGCGTAATTAATTTCATGCAGCACGAGAATCACGGTTTTTCCCAGTTCGTCACACAGCCTCCTGACGATTTTCATCATGTTGGTGGCGTGGTAAATATCCAGGTTATTGGTCGGCTCATCTAACAGGACGTATTCCGTATCCTGCGCAATGACCATGGCTATGTAGGCGCGCTGGCGCTGGCCGCCGGACAGTTCGTCAATGAACCGGTCCTCAAATTCCTCCAGTTCCATGTAGGCGATGGCCTTTTCGATGATTTCCTCATCCTCAGCCGTAATCCGATTGCCGCTGTAGGGAAAACGGCCGAAGGCCACCAGCTCCCGGACTGTCAGTTTCATCTGGACGTGGTTGCTCTGAGTCAGAATAGCCAGCCGCCTGGCCAGATCCCGGCTCTTCCATTTGGACATGTCCTTTCCCTCGAAATCCACTGAACCGTCATCCTGTGCAATCAGCCTGGAGATCATTCCCATAACCGTTGATTTTCCGGCTCCGTTGGGGCCGATCAGCGAGATCACCTTTCCCTTCGGCAGTTCGAAGGAGACGCCGTCCACCACGGTTTTTCCATTGTATTTTTTCAAAAGTTCTTTGACAAACATCGTTATGACCTCCTTGTATTATTTTTTTCACACCCTATGCGGAACGGCTCGTTCGCAGCAGCAGATAGAGAAAATAGATTCCGCCTCCGACAGTAATAAATACGCTGACCGGGACGCTGTAGGCAAATACCTGCTCCACAAGCAATTGGCCGCCTGCCAGTATCACCATACCGATTAATGCCGAGCCGGCAATCAAATAGCTGTGGCGGAACGTCTTAAACAGCTGTCTCGATAAATTGGCGATAATCAGGCCCAGGAAGGATATCGGGCCCACCATGGCGGTCGCTATGGCGATAAACAGTGTCACCCCCAGAAGCAGTCTGCGCACGGTACGGTCATAGTCCACCCCCAGATTAATCGCCTGCGCCTTTCCCAGTGTAATGACATCCAGCAGCGCCAGTTCCCGGCGCAGGACAAAGAGCAGAACCGCGATCAAAATCAGGGAAAAGAATATGATTTCCGTGTTTACATTCGTAAAGCTGGCGACCAGTGACGCCAGAAGACTGTCGTACTCGTTGGGATCCATGATGCGCGTCAGCGTCGTCTGCATACTGGTAAAAAAGGTGGACAGCACCGTTCCGGCCAGCAGGACATACAGCACATTATGGCTTGTCTTCTTAAATAAGTAGCTGTAAATGATGGTGGCGATGATCGCCATAAGTACCAGATCCACCGCGAAGGAAAGGTTCGCATTGCGGGCCAGAAGGCTGGTGGAGCCGAAAAAGAACACAACCGCCGTATGAATCAGTGTATAGAGGGAGTTCATCCCCAACAGACACGGCGTCACGATGGTATTGTTGATCACCGACTGGAAGATGACGGAAGCCCCGCCGATGCAGAACGCCGTGATCAGCATGACCGCCAGCTTTGGAATCCGCAGGCTCATGGCATAGCTGAAATATTTCATATTCACATTCAGAAAGAGATAGAGCACGGCGGCGGCGGCGGCCAGCAGCGATAGGATCACCAGCTTCTTTCCATTGATATTTCCGGTCCTTCTGCTCATTTTTTCCTGCTTCATGCCTCCGTTCCTCCCGTCTGCGGCGAAGGTACCGCCGCGGCTCTCCTTTTCCCGAAGGGAAGGGTGATGCTTTTCCGGCCGTGATTTAACCGGTAGATCAGCATACCTACGAAAATCACACTTCCGATGACACCGATAATCAATTCAATCGGCAGCTCATAGGGGGTGATCACAGTCCGGCCGATCATGTCGCAGACCAGAACGAACAGCGCTCCAAACAGGGCGGTATCCAGCAGAGTCCCCCGTATCCGGTCGCCTTTAAACATCGCCACCAGGTTGGGCACGATCAGTCCGATATAGGAAACGCTTCCGACGACCACCACAATGCTGGCCGTAATCATGGCAGCGATACTCAGTCCCAGAAAGAGCACGACATTGTAGTTGACACCCAGATTTTTCGAGAAATTCTTCCCCATTCCAACAATATTGAAATGATTGGCAAATAAAAAGGCCAGAAGCACAAGCGGAAGCGTTAAATACACCAGTTCATAGCGTCCTCTGATTACCAGGGAAAAATGTCCCACCAGCCAGGAGGAAAGGGCCTGTGTCATGTCGTATTTATAGGCCAGATAGCTGGTCATGCCTCCGATCACATTGCCGAACATGATTCCCACTAACGGAACCATGACCACGTCCTTAAACTGGATTCTCTGAATGAAGCAGACGAAGATCCACGTCCCCGCGATTGCCGCGATAAAAGCGAAGACAGCCCGTCCCCACAGCGAGGATGACGGCATAAACAAAAGCGCCAGCAAAATACCGAACTGCGCCGAGGAAATTGTCGCGCCTGTGGTCGGGGAGACGAATTTATTCATACAGAGCTGCTGCATGATCAGGCCGGAAATACTCATACCGACTCCGGTGCAGAGTATTGCCAGAAGACGGGGCAGCCGGGATATCAACAGGATCTCCACCTGTTCAAAATCCCTGCGCAGCACGCCTTCCGGGCTTATATCCATGACACCCAGAAACAGTGATACCACCGACAGAAGGACCAGTGCTGCCGCCAGAAGGAGGGTTAGAGTCTTTGGTTTCATTTTGGGTTTCTCCTCTCAAATCAAATGATGTACAGAACTTCAGTTAGTTTCAGCTAACCAAAGAGTAAAAAAATACAACTCGCAAGATATCACATCACATGCATACTGGACTTACATGTATCTCACACCGCGCGCTGCCCTAATATCATAACACAGGGAGTTAGCCATAGGCAACTCCATAAAATGCACAAACTTTTCTCAATAGCGGACAGAAAAAACAGCGAAATCCGGAGTCTGGAAATAGATGGAAAAAGAAACAAGGACGCGAAAAAGCCATATGCGGCTTTTTCGCATCCTTGTTCATTCTATCAGATTTATTCGCGCCTGGGTGCTTCATTTCCTCTATTCTTCCAGCTTCATCAGTGTGATCACGATATTCTCTGCTCCCACTTCCGTTTTACGCTTTACGATGTCCTCAATCTGGGCTCGCTGCGGATCGGTAATGCTGGAAGCGTTGATGACGACGTCAACCTTGCCGCTGGTAATGCTGACAACCGGATCGGAGAAGCCCTTTGCCATCAGAAGAGTCTCTGCAGCATTCTCTTTCTCGGATACTGCGGTCATGTCGATCATTTCCTGAATCGCTTCCTGTTTGGCAGCTTCTTCAATGTTCTCATTGTTGATTAAATTCATCAGAGTCTCTTTGTTCTTGGCACGGACCTGCTCTCTGCTCAGCTGCACGTTCGCTATGTAGTCGGATACATTCATACCGCTGGTTAAGACCGCTTCACCCGGATTTTCCAGACCGGTTTCCAGATCGCCTGTCGTCTCATTGGCTGCCAGCTGTCCGCCTTCCGCCGCCGAATTGTCGGCTACATTGGTGGTGTCCGCTGCTGCGTCTCCCGCCACGCCTTCCTGATTGCTGGCCACTGCGCTGCCGGAGCCATCTGTCTCCTGAGCCGCCAGACTCTCGTCGTTAGGGTCATTGTCAAGGCTTGCAATCTCCTGGTAATTTCCCGGGTCGCCTGTCAGCGCCTGGTTTTCAGCCAGAATGTCCTCATCGGAAATATCTGTCACACCGGCCTCGTACACATCAGTTCCCGACGCCATTTCCTGCTTCCCGGCGTAGTTTAGGTATCCGGCAGCTGCGATCATGACCGCCAGCGTTGTGATGATAATCTGATTTCTTCTGAACAGTTTCTTCATATTCATTTTCTTTGGGGTTCTCGGGACTTTGGATTCTCTGATATCTTTTAAGCTTCTCATTCCTAACACTCCTTCTTTATTCCACCCTCTTTAATACTTTTATTTTATGTGGCGGCAAGTCAAATAATGCTTCCATAGCGCCTGAAATTTCAGCTTTTACAGTTGGACTGCCTCCGCCCTGGGCGCTGATGATGATTCCTTCGATTTCGGGACGGATTTCTTTCTCCACGATCGGCGCCGTATTTTCCCCGGTTCCGGTCAAAATTGTACTTTCCTGCTGTTCCGCGCTGCTGCTCTTCCTCGTTCCGCCGCCGCTGTCCTGTTCCTCAGTGCTGGAGCTGGAGGTATTTTTGTCCACACGCAGCACCTTCTCCTCAGAAGATTTGAGCACGATCATCACGTCAACGGTCCCGACTCCATCCACGGTCTTTAGAATCTGCTTCACCCGCTGCTCCAGCTGCTGTTCATAGGTGCGGTCCGCATTTGCGGCCACGGCGACCGGTTCCCCCGCCTCTGTCACCAGCCCTTCCTGTAAGGAGGCTTCTGTCCCCGAAGCGGCGTCTTTTAACATCTTCTTTTCCGTCTCCGGTCCGGAAGGAATCGTGAGGACCAGGAGCAGAAGTCCCACCGCCAGCAAAATCAGCCATTTATCCTTACCTATTTTCCAGTTGAATTTCAATGTCCTGTTCCTCCAAATCATAATATTCAGAAATGCGCCGTCTCAGACCAGCCAAAGCAGAATTTTCTTCCTGCCGCTTATCAGGCTGCCCCGCTGATGCACCGATCGTCTCAGACACCTCCTCGCTCCCGCCGTTCAGTTCCACGCGGATCCGTTCCACCGGTTCGATGGGTTCCACAGGTTCTACCGGCTCCACAGGCTGGATACCGGAACTACTTCCGCCCTGATCCGCCTGCCCCGAGCTGTCAGAAGCCAGCCGGAGACTGACAGATACCACATGGCCGAAGGTCTCCTTCTTCTCATCCCCGTCGATCCCGGCCTCGGCCTTCCTACAGATGAATCCCGACGATTCCGCCATGGTGCGCAGGTCATTTTCCACCGCCTCCTCGTACTGGCTCACCATGCTCTTCAGCCTCACGCCTTCCATATCGGTGAGCTGGGCCGAGAGTTCCGACGCCTCCTTCTGAAAGCTGATGGACTCGAAGTAATAGGCAAGCTTGTCATCCAGCCGCAGTCCGCCTGTAAATGGTTTTAACACCAGCAGAATGAGCACCATGCCCGCAAACAGCCGGAAATATTTTTCATACTTCTTATCGGGAAGAAGATTGGTTACCACTGTCATAAAGATCAGATAATACGTGATATTTCTGATCCACTCATATAAACCTTCCATGTCAATCACCCTGCGTAATACGTTACATTAGTGGAGGCGCACACCACCGCGATGGTCACCACGAACAGCACGATAGCCGAAGCCGCTATGGACAGCAGGATTCTGTGTCCCTTGGCCATATCCGAAATACAGGATACAATCCTTTTATCGCATACCGGTTGGAGGACGGCCGCCACACACTGATACAGGAGCATGAGAATCACCAGCTTCATCATGGGAATCAGGGTGATAATCACCAGGATCACCACTCCGGCGGCCCCCATGGTGTTCTTTACCAGGACACCCGAACCGATGACCATCTGTGTCACGGCGCTGGCTCCCTGCCCCACTCCCGGTATAATTCCGATCAGCTTCTGGATTGCCCCCGTTTTCATGGAATCCACATAGGGGAGCACCAGTCCCTGGATCAGGTGAAATCCCAGCACGATCCCGACCATGGTCTTAAGGCTCCAGGTAATCACGTCGCTTAAGAGCTCCGTCAGCTTCGACAGGATGTCCTCCTTTGCAATATGGCCGGCCATGACGAGAAGCGCATAGACCTTCACCATGGGCAGAAGGACAGCTGCGGTAATCGTCTGAGCCACCGTGATGGCAAACAGCGTGAATTCATAGGATGCGACCGCCGAAACGCTCCCTCCCGCAAATGCCGCCGCCAGAAAATATGCCGGCATCAGCGCCTTCATAAATCCCAGAATCTGATTGACCACATTTCCTGCAATGGTAATGCTCGTAAAAAAGCTGGCTGCCAGATAGGTAAACAATAACAGATAGGTGACAAAGAATCCCGTTTCCGATATCTGGCTTCCTGTAAATACATTGGAGAAGTTGGCAAACACAGCACCAATAATTCCCAGAATTATGATCTGGCCCATCATATGGCCGTTATTTCTGACCTCCGAAAACAGTGCATCGCGGAGCCCCTCGCCAATCTGCCCCATCACGTCCCCCAGCCTGCCCGCCATGATGTCCTTCATCATCTGCTTAAAGGACAAGTTCCATCCGCTCGTCCCCTGAGAATTAATATAATCCTGAATCTCCGTTAAGTCATACTGTTCCAAATCCATGGAGACCTCTTTCGTCTCCGCTTCGTCCACCGTCTCCCCGGAATCGGCAGGAGACCCGCCACCGTGCTCCGCCGCACAGCTGATCATGACCGTGGACAGCCCTCCTGCAAAAAACAGGCCTCCCGTTCCCGACAGGACCGCCGCCAGCACCAGTAATACGGCTGTTTTGTACAGACGCCCCTTCATGACAGAAATCCTGCAGAGTCTCGATAAGCGCTAAGAGAATCGGCATGCTGACGGCAAGCACTG
>NZ_JBKVCZ010000111.1:0-21138 GCF_046966825.1 Hungatella sp.
CCTGCTGCCTCCGAATATGATAACAAAGCTGTCGCCAATGTCACCGATGTCCTCAATCTGCGTGCCGAGCCTTCACTCGACAGCAGGGTTCTCGGCAAATGCTACCGGGGAGCCGGAGGCACCGTTTTGGAAAAGAAAGACGGCTGGACAAAGATCCGCTCCGGCGGCCTGGAAGGCTGGCTGAAAAACGATTATCTCGTATTCGGCCAGGATATCAAGCCGCTGGCCAAAGAGCTTGGATTGTTCACAGCAAAGGTAACGACACAGACGCTGCATGTGCGGGAGACTCCTTCCACCGATGCGGCGATCATCGGGCTTGCCGCGGCAGACGATTACTATCCGGTCCTTGAAGAGTCCGACGGCTGGATCAAGGTTCAGCTGTCCTCCGATACGTCCGGCTATATCTCCAGCCAGTACACGAAGGTGAGTCTCACTCCCGGCAAGGCAGTCAGCATAGAAGCAGAGCAGGCTGCGCTAAAGGCCACGGAGAATAAAGAGCAGAAAAAGAAAGAGGAAGAAAAGCCGAAGTATGTGATCAATGCTTCCTCCGATGAAATCTATCTGATGGCGGCCTGTGTGATGATGGAATCCGGCAGCTACTCCTATGACGGCCAGCTGGCCGTGGCCAGTGTCATCGTCAACCGGGTGAAATCCGGACGCTGGGGAAGTTCCATCACAGATGTCATCTACGCCGACGGCCAGTTTCCCGGCGCCACCTCGGGTCTTCTGGATAAATACCTGGCAAAGGGACCTTCCTCCGAAGCGTTAAAAGCGACGAAGGCAGCGCTCTCCGGCTCAAACAACATCGGCGATTACCTATTCTTTAATTCTGCAAAACGTGCCGATTATAGCAATTACTCCTCCTACACGGTTGTGGGTGGAAACTGTTTTTATAAAAAGTAAACATTTATAGACTGCAAAAGTGCCGGACTGCCGGGAAACATCGTGTTTCCCAGACAGTCCGGCACTTTTGCAGTGGTAATACCGTCATGAATCGGACCGCTTGCTTTCTATGCATGACGCCAGCGTTCCGCTTATTGCCTGTCCTCTGCTTCACTGCATGCCGCTCTCATCCTCACAGTAAATCTCTTCATCCAGAAGTTTCTGCAGACGGTGGTCGCGCAGCTCCTCATGCAGCTTACTCCCATACCGGAGCCACATGGCGTCTTCCTGAAATATGTATTCACAGCTCTGCAGCTGTTCCATGTCTTCGGACAGGACCGTATAGATCTTCTTTCCCGCGGCGCACAGCTCTTCCGCGGACATCTCCGCTTCTGTCTCAGGCTTAAGCGCCGTTAAGTCCACCGCTCTGATATGGCCATCCGACAGGGCTATCACCAAAGCATCCTTCCGTTCTATCACATCCAGTAATTTTTCCATCTCCAGAATCTCCTCCTTGAAATCTGCTCCCTGACAATCATAGTACTATTATACAGAACACACGTTCTTTTATCAACTACTATTTTTTGCCATATTCTCCCTGGACGGAAAAAGCCTGGATTTTCAGGTTATAACACAATGGATTCTAATCTCTTGTCAGTTTCCTCATCCAGTTTCCATACCTCACTTCCAGGAAGGCCGGAACCACCTTAAATATCTGGTCCGCGTTCAGGCAGCAGACTACCACGACCGGAGATGCTTTTACGACAAACGCCATAAAAAGGGAGACCGGTATGACGATCAGCCAGATACTGATCAAATCCATCTTTACCACAAACATGGGATTTCCCCCACCGCGGATGATTCCGTTGTTGGTGGGCATCTGGTAGGACATTCCCACGCATACGACGCTTAAGATAATCAGGAACGTATTAGCCATATCCCGGGTCTCCGCCGACAAATCGTAGAGGCCCAGCACCGGTATCCGAATAAAAAACAGAATCGCACCGGATACAATCCCGATCAGGACAAAGACTCGCTGAAGGCTCCGCGCATAGCTTCTGGCCAGTTCCCGGTTCCCGGTCCCCACCGCCTTGCCGATGATGACGGACGTGGCCGCGGCCGATCCCACCGCCATGGACTTTACCATCAGGAACAGGGTTGATGCCACGCTGTTAGCCGCGATGGCATTGGCCGTCATATGCCCCAGAATTACGGTCTGCAGCGCCGTATTGACGCCCCAGAGCCCCTGCACGGTGAGCATGGGAATCGTAATTTTTAAGTAATCGCCGGTCAGGACACGATCCCATGCGAGATAATCCCGCCATCTCAGGTTGAGCCTCGTCTCTTTTTTCGCTATGTAGAGAATTAAAACAACGCATTCCAGAATCCGCGCGGCCAGTGTGCCGATGGCGGCTCCCTCCACGCCCATCTCCGGTGCTCCAAAATGACCGTTTATAAGCACGTAATTAATTCCGCAGTTGACAAACAGGGTGAGCACCGACAGCTTAAATGCGATCTTCACCGTCTCCACACTGCGGAGCGTAGCCAGCAGAATCTGGGTCACTGCAAAAAACAGATAGGTAAATCGAATGATATTGAGATACCGGGCGCCCTCTTCGATGATTCCGCTGTCGCGCGTGAAGATTCCCATGACACGGTACGGAATCAGGCTCATGACTGCCAGCAGAACAGCCGAGAGAATCAGCGCGAAACGCATGGCCGACGACGCGAGCTTCTTCATGGGCTCTGTCTGATGCTTTCCCCAGTACTGGCTTCCCACAATCACCACACCGTCTCCCAGTGCGTGAAGGAGCTGCTGGTACACAAACTGAATCTGGTTGACAGCGGCCACCCCGGCCAGAGCCGTCTCGCTGTACGCTCCCAACATTAAATTGTCTGCCAGATTAACGCTCAGTGTCACTACATTCTGCAGCACCAGAACGACCGCCAGCGATAGAAAGCGGCGGTATAATTCCCAGTCTTTTTTCACAGTCTCTTCCCCCGAATATCAAAAAATGCCGTTTTTCGGCAATAAAGTCCTATCCATTATACATCATCGGGAAAATATTTCCAAGATTAAAGAATCATAATAAAATATCTCTGCCGGGATCTTCATCACAAAATCATCCAATATATGGCAAATCTGTCTCTGCACACTGCCGCGCTGCCGTGATATACTAGGTACAACTTCTCCTGAGTACCGCTTTTCCCCCAAACAGCGCGGTACTCTTTTTATTTGTCAGAGTGTCTCATTTTTATGCGGCGGCTCATGCCTTTTTCACCTGTATAGCCGTGCTGCTCTCCCTTTTGATCAGCTCTGTCGGAAACTCAATACTGATCTGCGACGTGTGCCCTTTATTGATCCGGTCCAAAAGTATCTTCACCGCCATACGGCCCATCTCCCGCATCGGCACATTGATCGTCGTCAGCATCGGCGAGACAATCTGCCCCATCTCAATATTATCAAATCCCACTACGGATACATCTTCCGGCACTCGGATCTTAAGCTCCCGGCATGCCCGGATAATTCCGATTGCTATCATATCGCAGCTGCAAAAGTATGCCGTCGGCAGCAGCTCCCTTTCCGCCTGGAGAAAAGCGCACGCCGCTTTGTAGTCGATCCCGAACGCCGACTTATAGATATGGATTATGGACTCATCAATCTTCATATTATGTTCGGTGAAAAAATCAAAGTACGCGTCATACGCGGAAATGTCCTTTAATCCTGCGTAACCGATCCTGCGGTGGCCTAAATCGTATAGATGGCGGATTGCCTTTCCTGCCGCCTCGTATCCATCGCAGCGAACCCGGTCAAAGGGAACCTCATTCACATCGATCCCAACAACCACCACATTCTTGAATTTTTCTCGCAGCAGCCGGTCTAATTCAGCTCCCGGTTTTTCCAGCACGACGACGCCATCCTTTTCCAGCTTGTTGATCCTTTCGCTCTGTATCTCCGAGATGTGCAGCATGGAAAAGGAGTAGCCGAGGGGACACCCCTGAACGAGAGCCTCCTGCTCCACAGCCTGGGCAATCGGTGAAAAGAACTGCTCCGCCACCGAGTTGTCGGTTCTGGCGAACAGGCAGGAGATATTTCTGCTCATAGGCCTTTTGGAGCCGCTCTTTTTCAGTTCCTTTGCCATCAGATTAGGAGTATAGCCCGAAGTCCGAACGATTTCCCAGACCTTCTCTTCCGCCTCCCGGGAGGTGCATTTGTAGTTTTCTTTATTGATGATTCTGGATACTGTCGAAACAGACAGTCCGGTTTCCCGTGCAATCTCTTTTAATGTCATGGCTTCTCCTCTCTGAGTAATCTGAATAACGGGAAAGTTCCCTCACCTGCGTCTGCAGAATCTGGCAAGTCCTGCTCACTTACATTCAGCAAGATCGCTTCCATCGAAAAATGTGATTTCGTCGCCGGTCGCTCTCTGCCATTCTCTTAATTTTTCTTCCATCTCCCTCTGAACTGCACCGTAAGCCGGATCATCATACCGGTTTTTCAGTTCATACGGGTCTGCCTTCAAATCATACAGCTCATAGGCCTGTCCCAGGGTGACGACCAGCTTGTAATTTCCATCCGTAACCGCTCTTGCCTTCACGTATTCCCCGTATCCCAGGCCATACGTCTCACTCACCGCATATTCCGGCATCTTCTTTCCCATGCATATCGGAATCAGACTTTCTCCGTGCACGCTGTTTTTATACTTTAATCCGGCTGCGTCCATGATCGTCACTGGCACATCCACCGTACAGACCGGAGCGTCGATCTTAAGCCCTGCGTCGATCATCCCTTTCCACTTAATTCCCAGAGGAACCCGTAATACCTCCTGGGATAAATAGGATCCTTTGTCAAAATGGCCTCCATGGCAGGCGAGACCATCGCCATGGTCAGCAGTCCAGATGATCACCGTGTTTTCTTCCAGTCCCAGCTCCTTCACCTTATTCAGGATCCTGCCAATGGCTTCGTCGATCATCGTGATTTGAGCCGCACAGCATTTGAGCATTTCTTCGTAATCCTCCCATGCCAGCGCGTTGGGAATGACAATACGGTTGTCTTTCCCGATCGGAACATTCTTCTCTGTAAAATAAACCTCCGGCTTGCCCTCAAGTACGCTGTTAAAGCTGGCATACGGTGGATAGGACACCTCCTTATACAGATCGTAATACTCCTGAGTCGGAAAATACGGCTGATGAGGTCCCCAGAAATCTACTCGCAGCGAAAATGGGGTATCGTTTCCATCCGTGCTCAATTCTTCCAGCTTCTCACACGCCAGTTCTGACAGGAAAAAGAATTCCAGCGTTTCCTTTGGAGTCACCGTAATTCCGTAAGCAGCTTCACAGCAGTGCCTGGGATCCTGAAGCTTAAAGATTTCTCCATCTCTGGGTATTTCATCGGGCGAACTTTTCTGATACGCCTGCTGGCTCTTGTCCGCCCAGAAAAAGACCCTTTCAATCCGGTGTGCGGCAGCCGGAAGGTTCCGCTTTTTCAAATAGTCTTTATACTCCTTTGTAACGTACGGGTTCCCGTATTCCTTCGGTGACAGCCCCTCACAGTGATGGTCCAGCGCAGTTCCCGGACCAGCATGCCATTTACCAAAGAAGTAGTTTCGATAGCCGGCTTCGGCCAGCGAATCCAGATAGACTTCATCGGCATACGGCGGATTTGTCTCATTGTGATACTGCTTATGCGCATGCGGATATAAACCGGTCAGCAGGCTCCTTCTCGACGGCCCGCACAAAGGCGCCGCACAGCAGGCATGTGTAAATTCCGCCCCTTCCCTTACAAACTGTTCATAATACGGCCGATGCGGCTTATTCTCATAAAAAGTCCACTGGTGCAGTGCCTGATGGTCGCTGTTAATCATAATAACATTTGGCTTCTTCATTAGTATCTCCTCTAATTTCTTCCCGAACATGATTCTATTCCTAGACGCTTCCACTGTTCCGGCGGTGCCTGGTATTCACGGAGTGCGGCGCACAGCTTCCCGATCATCTCTGCCTCCAGCGCCTCATCCTTTAAGGGCCTGTTCTGATGCGGGTCAGACCGGATATCAAACAAAAGATTTTCCCGCACGTAATCCAGTCCATCCGGGCATTCCGGATAATGGCCCTCCACCCGGAACCGGACCTTGAAGACGGGATAATCCGTGTACGGCAGAAACGCTCCAGCCTCATAATCTCCCGGCTTCACATCCCAATACTGTAAAAATGTGGTCGGCATGGCTCCATAGGTAAAGCACGGCTGATTATCTTCGGATACCGGCGCGCGGAAATAGGTATGGGTTCCATCCGTCACATTGACCGCCTTTCCAAACCATCCGTAGATCGCCTGATCACGGACCGGTGTGTCATGCGGGATTACTGGCAGCAGGCTCTTTCCCAGCACCGTCTTCGGATTCTCTATCTTAAAATACTCCAGGAACGTCGGCATCAGATCGATATTCTGTGTCAGGCTGCTGATCCGTTTGCCTCCATACGCAGAGCCGGGCAGGTGAACGAGCAGGGGAATATGAACCAGCTCCTGGTAGGCCGGCATGAAATTCTTCGCTGCAAACCCGTGTTCTCCCAGCATATGGCCGTGATCCGAGGTCACGACAATGAGGGATTCCTCATAGATCCCCGTATCCTTAAGCTTCTGAATAAAC
The DNA here is from genome assembly GCF_046966825.1 of Hungatella sp. Classification (NCBI taxonomy): domain Bacteria; kingdom Bacillati; phylum Bacillota; class Clostridia; order Lachnospirales; family Lachnospiraceae; genus Hungatella; species Hungatella sp. The sequence goes on from NZ_JBKVCZ010000111.1 coordinate 6,528, forward strand.
CTTCCGAACCAGTGGTCCATCATGGTCAGCGTTGCCGAATACTCATTTCGCAAATGTTCCATTGCCTCCGGAGTCTCCTCATCCAGCGCCCGGTATGACGGCCAGTCGAAATACGGTCCGTCATACGTATCTGGATACAGTTCTTTATATTTTTCCGTACAGTCGAAAGGCTCATGAGGATCGAAGGCTTCGACCATCATAAAATAGTCATCCGCGCCGCGGTTGCTGTCGATCCAGTCACACGCGGACCTAAATGTTCTCGGCGTCGGGTACTCCTCCTCTTTCGTATAGGCCAGGCGGTTTAACTGGTTCTGGTTATTGACCTTTCCATAATGCGGCTCGGGAATATCGCTTCCTTTTACTCTCGAGACCCAGACATCCCCCTCCTGTCCCCGTTCAAAGTTCCACGTATGGAACATCTGGCAGTAGTTTTCCCCGCCGATCTCAAAATAGTGGGGATGGTCGGTTGTAATGTGTGTGAAAATCCCATGCTCCCGGAGTGTACCGATGAGCGTAATATCGAATGGTTCCATGCCGCCCCAGTTTCTCTCCAGAAAATTGATTCTTCCTGTAAAGATATCCCGTCTCGCCGGCATACAGGGAGCGGAAGCCACGTAGTGAGAATCAAAGGTGATGTTTTCCTCTGAAAACCTGGTTAAGTGTTCTGCCGCCACCCTGGAAGCCGGATTATAGCACGGAAGAAAATGGCGGTTTAAACTGTCAATCAGAATTAAAAATGCTTTCATATCAAGTATTCCTTTCTATCCTGTCCCTATCCCTTGACAGAACCGGAGACCAGCCCATCGATGAAATAACGCTGTGTAATCATAAAGAAGATAAGAACCGGGGCGATTAAGATCATGGCTCCGGCCATCATAATTCCGATATCCGACCCGAACTGTCCAGACATGCTGCGAAGCATCAGCGTCGCGGTGAAGTTTTTCTCACCCTGCAGAAAGGTCGATGTAATCAGGAACTCATTCCATGCGTTCAGTCCCACGATTACACTGACGGTCAGAAGGCCCGGAGACACAACGGGGGCCATAACATACCACAAGACGTGCCCCGTATTGGCTCCGTCGATTCTGGCGGCCTCCTCCAGCTCCTTGGGAACGTTTAAGAAGAACGTCCGCATCAGGAACAGCGCCAGCGGTATATTTCTGGCTGCGAGAATAAAGCTGATCGGTACAACCGTGCCCACAAGCTTTAAATAGGACATCACATAATAAAGAGGAAATAAAAACAGCTGAATCGGGATCGTCATAACAATCATGAAATACACAAGTGCCAGATTCACCACTTTTCCTCTTCTGGTGGCAAGCACATAGCCGCCCAGAGTCGAGGCAAACAGCACGATTACAATCGTACAGGCTGCCAGAATAATACTGTTTTTAAACCCTATTCCAAACTTGGCATAGCTCCACGCGCTGCTATAGTTGACCGGTATAAAGCTCTCCGGCCAGGACAGCGGATTGGCGACAATCGCCACATGGGGCTTGAAGCTGTTAAGCACGACGAGCGCAATCGGAAACAGCGCCGTGAACACCAGCAGAATCAGGATCGCATGAACCGTAACCAGCGTAACGATCCGCTTTTTCTTACCCATTACTGCCATATAAACTCCTTTCCGGCACTGCGGCCTCTATGACATGATCTCATTTTGTGACAGGTGGATGTAGACAAAGGATGCGATCAGCCCGAAAAAACTCATGAAGAGAGCGATAGCCGCTGCCTTTCCAACCTGGAGAGACGCAAATGCGAACGTATACGCGTAGGTACTCAGCATCTCTGTCGAGTGCGCCGGACCTCCCGATGTCATTAAGTAGACGTAGTCATACGTCAGGAAGGAATTGATGACAGACATGATCATCATCAGTTTAAAGGTTGGAAGCATATTGGGAAAATAGACGTACCGAAACAGCTGCCATCCGTTACATCCTTCCACCTTGGCCGCCTCCACCTGATCCTCCGGCGTCTGTCTTAAGGAAGCTAAGTATACCACCATCAAAAATCCCCAATAGTGCCAGATATCTGTGGCTGCTACCGCATATAAAGCGGTCTTCATATCACTGAGCAGCGATGGGATATGAAAGCCCTGGCGGTTTAGATAGCCCACCAGTCCGAAAATCGGGTTATAAATAATATTCTGCCATACGGCCACGTTTGTCACAGGTGCAAGCACATAAGGGAATAAAAACAGCATCTGGTACAATCCCTTGTGTCTCCGGTTCAGCAAAAGCACGGATGTCACAAGTCCGATCACCACAGGAATCGTCAGAAACAGCGCAACCCATCTCACATTGTCATAGATTGCCCTCCAGAATATCTTATCGCCAAAAAGCTCGGAGAAATTCCGCAGTCCTATGAAATGAAAATTCATGGATACGCCGTTCCAGTCCGTGAAGGACGCAAATATCGTCATCACACCTGGAATAAACACAACGGCCATGCTCAGCACAAAAGCCGGGAGAAGCAATAGATAATCTCGTCTGCGTTTCATTTTACCCTCCTTTGCAGCAGAGGCGGACATATAATACCCGTCCGGCTCTGTCTCCTCCTAAACTGATTTGCCTGCCCGCTCTACCGTTCCGGCAGCGGGACTACCATGCCATTTGCAAGTTCCTTCTCAAATTCCGCATCCGTCCTGTCTAAAACCTCTTCCGCACTCATGGTCCCAAGCCACACACCATCAATATCCTGCAGCGCAACATCCGTGGCCGGCGGACAGAAGCTGGTCGTATAATATCCGTAATTGCCTTCCTCGATCGCCTTTAAGGTATCGATCATAACGTCGCAGAATACGGCGGAGATTCCCGTCATGGTATCTGCCGGTATGTCATACTGTTTCAGCGGAATTGCCCAGTATCCTGGCCACTCCTTCGTCAGCTTGACCATAAAATCGTTGGTCATGATCTTATCCAGGATCTCCGCGCACTCATCCTTGTAAGGAGAAAAGGCGTTGATAGACAGGCAGGAGGTAACCCCCAGCGTATAGGTTGGATAGTTTACCTTATCATTGGTGGCCGGGAATGGGAAAAATCCAAAATCGTCTTCCGTTAGTCCACGGAAATACTTTGGCGCCCACTGAAATACATTGGAAGGTCCGACAAAGAAAGGAGCCATGCCCATGGACAAAAGCTGGACGCTCTCATCGAAGTTCAGATCCGTATAGTTGTCTCCGCCGAGCCAGCCGTTCTGATACCATTCAGCCGATTTGTTCAGAGCCTCCACCATATCAGGGTTGTTCCATTTGGCCTCGCCCTTCAGACATTCATACACCTTTTCCGGTCCCGCGATATGATTTAAAAACAGGCTGGAATAATTGGCATTGACAGGCTTCCACCCTTTATTGCCCGTTACGCTTCCGTAAAGGCCTTTCTCCTGGGCCGCCTTCATGATTGTCTCCATCTCCTCGATGGTCTTTGGAACCTCCCAGCCATTGTCGGCGAGCACCTTCTTGTTATAGAAGACACCCATGACCATCAGGGAGTTTGACAGGCCATAGAGCGATCCTTCATAAGTGCCCAGATTGTAGATTGGCTCCAGCAGCCGGTCGTTCCAGCCATACTTCTGCGCGTACCGGTCCATATTCTCCAGCTTACCGGCCGATGCGTAATTGGTCACATAGGAAGGACCTGAAGTAAAGACGATATCCGGCCCGCCGTTAGCCGCCAGCGCTGTGGCGATGTTCTGATCATTTCCCGCGTGGAATTCAATATTTAAAACGTAGTCATCCTGAACCGCATTGATATCATCCTCAATAATCTGTTTTAAGAGAACCTGCTGATCCGCCGGAGCACTCCAGAACCACAGAGAAATCTGCTTTTTCTCCCCCGGTGCTGTCGCCGCCTTCTCAGGAGCTGGTGCTGCTTCCGCCGTTGTGCTGCCTTCCGCAGAGGATTCTGCGGCAGCCGGTAATGTCTGTTTCTGATCCGCAGATCCGCATCCACCCAGCAGAGAGGCGGCCATTACCGCCGACAGTAAAACTGATAAACACTTTTTCATCTTTTTTCCTCCTTCTCTTGCAAACCCCGCAGCTGCCTTTTGTGCTGCTTACATACCTTGTCTTGTCTTTTTTTACATAATTTTTACTTATCATGATAAATAATTGGTAATTATTAACGCAAATATATTTTATCATGATTTTATCATTTGTTAAAGGATTATATGTGAGAACGATTGCACCTTATTGAATCTGTATAAATCTTATATTTATCAAATGTTTATCTTTTCTGTATCCCTGCATGATCAATGCGTTTATAACTTTCTGTAATGAAGCAAATACATTTCATCAAAAAATAAAGAAGGCAGCAAATACTGATTTTATCAGTGTTCACTGCCTTCCGGCAATTTTAACTATCTTTACACTTATCTCTTTAAATTCCTGGATATCTTCGTCCTCACCGCTTCCGTCATGGGCAGTCCGGTATCGTAGTCCAGCTGTCTTGGCTCATACTCTTCATTTTCCCGCTGTCTGGTATAGCCATCGTTGCTCCACGTCGGATCCTTGTCCGTGCGCCAGCTTCTGCAGGCCCACTGATATCCACGATAAAGGTCGCGGGTCCGGTTCATCTGCTCCAGGATTTTGTCATGCAGGGAATTACGGATTTCGGAATAATCATCATCCTGGATCCGGTTGCAGATCTCTGCCGGATCCTTTTCCATATCGTACAGCTCATCACTGTCCAGAAGATGGATCACCAGCTTATACCGGTCTGAAATGACAGCACGCATCATCTGCAGGCCGCCGAATCCGTCGTGGTCCGCTTCATACCGGGTAAATTCTGTATAGACCTCATCATTGATCCGGATATCCGTGCAGTTGATCTGAGGCAGCATACTTTTCCCCTCCAGCATCTTTGGGATGGGAAGGCCCATGTAATCCAGAATCGTGGGAGTCAGATCAATGTGGGAAGCCGGGTAATCCACCACCTTGCCGGCCTCGCCGCCCTTGATGATCAGCGGAATGTTGGCAACCTCCTTGTAGCAGGCAGCATTTTTAGAAGTAAGCCGGTGATTTCCCAGCATGTCTCCATGATCAGAGGTGTAGATGACCATAGCGTCCGGAGCCGTCTCCCGGATTTTGTCCAGGACTTTTCCGATTTCATAATCTACAAACGAGTTGCATCCTAAAAACAGGGACAATTTTCCGGAAGAACAGTTGATTTCCTCCCTGGTTTTGTGTAAGTTCTCCCCTGCCCATAATCGCTGCATCAGTGGTTTTTGACTTAAATCGTCCTCATAGTTGGGACTGTCCTCAAAACAGAATCCGTCATACATGGTATTGTACGGCGCAGGACAGAGCGAAGGACCGTGAGGCTCATCGTAAGAAACGGCCAGGAAAAAATCCTCATCTTTATACTCTTCCAGAAAGTCTACCGCCCTTTTGGAACAGCGGTGAGCGTATGTAAACTCCTCTGTCATATCTTCATCAAAGGAGGTGGAGGATTTTCTGGATTTCAGCCGTTCCTCCTCCGTCAGTTCTTCCAGATACCGGCGCATATCATACCAATATGCCTCATCCCAGCCCTCCGGGCAGATGCCATTGCCAAAATAGTCACCGCCGTCTAAATGCCATTTGCCGATATAACCGCAGTGAATTCCGTTGTCCGTCAGACGCTGGCCTACGGTTTTTATATTATCTCCCATGGCTACACAGTTCGTCACCTCCCCATTGGTATGCGGAAAGGTTCCGGTAAATATGGCGGACCGGGCCGGGCCGCAGACCGGCTGGCACGTATAGGCATTCTCGTACCGGATGCCTTCGGCGGACAGCCGGTCCAGATTTGGTGTGATCATTTTAGGATTTCCATAGCAGCCCAGCATGTCTTTGCGCGTGGTGTCTGTCATTATAAGGATGATTTGTTTTTTCATATGCTATTCTCCGGTTTCTATTATCTGCAATTGATCTTTTAACGCCTTTTCTGTTTTATGAAAGGACGGGCGGATAGGGGCGTCCAGGCACCAGTCTCCCATTTTCCACAAAACCTTCCCTGCGGTTTTCCAGGGATTCTATAAGATGTCCGCGAAGCTCCTGAATCCGCATCTTACAGGAATCTTCCTCAATCAGATCCGTAAGTTCATGGGGATCTTTTTCCAGATGGAAGTACTGCTCCTGACCGGTCTGTGAATGCCAGATGTATTTGTCTGTTTCGGTGACGATCCAGTGGTTGGAATACTCATCAAAGGAATGCTCTCCGTGAAGCCAGGGACGCACAGCCCGCGCCGGATCTTCAAGCAAAGGAAGGAGCGATTTGCCGTCCACCGTATCCGGAACAGGGGCGTCTGCCAAATCGAGCAGCGTGGGCATAATATCCCGAAGCTCCACTACGCTGCTGCACCTGGAGGAACCGGCCCCTTTCGGCAGAAACTTCTTTCCTCCCGAGATGATGAGCGGGATGTGGCAGCTTCCCTCGTAAGGTCTGGCTTTGCGGAACATGTGGTGGTCACAGAGTTCCTCCCCGTGGTCTGAGGTAAAGATAATAATGGAATTATCGTAAAGCTCCTGCTCCTTCAGAGCCAGAATCAGCCGCCCTATCTGATGGTCTAAATGGGTGATGCAGGCGTAATATCCCACCTGGGCCTGACGTATCAGCTCTGCATCAATGGGACCCGTCTTCGAATCATAGATCCGCCCGTCCCTTTTTAACAATTCGTCCGTCTCCCAGGTGCCTACATACGGTGGGCGCAGCTCCTGATCCCGGTATAAATCAAAGTAATGCCGGGGCGCATCGAAGGGAGGATGCGGCCTGAGATAAGAGGCCATAAGGAAAAAAGGCTTCCCCGGATCACGCCGTCTCAAAAAGTCTATGCTTCTCTCGGTAACCCAGTTGGTGGGATGGTATTTTTCCTCATGCATCCAGGGCCTCGCCACATAACTGTTGCATTCAATCCCCGTATCTGTCACATCGGCGGAAATTCCCAGCTCATTTTTCAGCCAGTAGAAATAATCGTCGGCTACCAGCTGGGACTCGCGGTAGGGAATCGTTGCCCGCCTGGAATATCCCAGATATCCGTCATGAAGCTCCACATGATGAAAGCCCAGATAATTTCTTAAAGGATGGACATGCATCTTGCCGACGCATTGAGTGTAATAGCCGGCCTGGCCTAATTCTCCAGCCAGCGTATGCTCATATTCCCAGGGGACGCCATCCAGATAGCCTACACGGCCGTGATGATTCTGCCCCATCCCTGTATGGATGGCGGCTCTGGAAGCGATGCAGCTCGGGCAGGCGCTGTAGGCGCGGTCAAAGGCTGTACCGGTGGAGGCCAGTGTATCAAGATATGGCGTTTTTACATCAGGATGACCTGCATATCCCAGACAGTCCCCGCGAAGCTGGTCGGTCATAAGAAATATAATATTGGGACGGCTCATAAGAAAACTCCTTTGTTTTTTTATCATCATAATATAATAAAAATTAAAAAGCAAGAGTCCGCGCGAAAAATTGTAGTGCAAACTGTTGATAAAAGGCGGCAAATGAAGTTTTTTATTATAAATATGCTACAAAAAATAGCAAAAAACATAAAAAACAAAACAATATACTGATAGCTAAAGAATGCCAGATCAGTATATAATTTACTTATGAATTTAAGATATTTCAAATGGGCAGTGCCCAACAAAAAGGAGGATTTATCTATGAAGAAAAAACCGATTAGCGTTCTGCTGGCTGCTGCCATGACGGCAGGTCTTTTAGCAGGCTGTGGAAGCAACAATGCAAAACCAGCAGAGACACCAGCAGAAACTCCGGCAGCAACAACTGCCAAAGCCGAGACCGGCGAAACAACTGCAGCACCAGCCGCGGCTGAGGGAGACAAGAAGTACGAAGGTGTTGAACTTACATACTGGTCCATGTGGACAAACAATGAGCCGCAGGGACAGGCACTTCAGCAGGCTGCAGAGGCTTTCGAGGCTGAAACCGGAGCCAAGATTAAGTTCGAGTGGAAAGGCCGTGAAACCAAGAACATCCTCTCTTCCGCACTGGAAGCTCAGGAAAAGTTCGATATGTTTGAAGACGACTACACCAGAATCTCCAAGAACTATGTCAATTATGTTGCTGATTTGACAGATATGGCAAAGGCAGCCGGATACGCTGACAAGAGCTACGCTGTATTCAACAATCAGGCGACTGAATGGGCCGGATTCCTTCCATGTATTACCGAGCAGCCATCTGTAGGCGGCGTGTTCTATAATAAAGATATCTTTGATGACTGCGGCATCACTGCTCCGACAACATGGGACGAGTTCATGACTGCCTGCCAGACCATGAAGGACAAAGGCTATCAGCCTCTGGCTCTCGATAGTACTTATGCCCCATTCCTGTTTGGCTACCATCTGTCAAGACATATTGGACAGGCGGCTGTTGAAGATCTGGCAACTAACGGCGGCTGGAGCAGCAATCCTGGCGTAGTAAAAGCAGGTCAGGAAATGATTGATTTTGTAAAAGCCGGTTATCTGGCAGACGGCGCACCTGATGAGTATCCGGCAAGCCAGAACAAGATCGGTCTTACACAGAAAATTGCCATGGTAGTATGTGCAAACTACATCACTGCAGAAGTTAATGCCAATACAGGCACAGAACTCAATTGGGGGCTGTTCGCTTATCCGGCCGTAGAAGGCGGCGTGGACAATACCAGTACATTTGCAGGAGCAAACTCCATTGGTATTACCAAATACAGTGAGAATCCTCAGGCAGCGTTTGATTTTGCTGTATACTTAACCAGCGGCAAGCAGAGCCAGAACATGGCTGATTTGTCCAATAACATCCCAGCGGATCCGAGCAATACTCCACCGGCTGTTCAGAGCGGAACTAACGAAGTATTGATGAATACTACAGCTCCTCTTTCCTGGAATATGGGTCTGAACGCTAACGCAGATAAGATTTCCGTTATTCAGGAAGTAATTGTAAAACTGTATGAAGGAAGCTATGCAACAGGCGAAGATTTTGCAAAGGCTCTGGACGCTTTATATTAAAGAATGCTGGAAAACCGGAGGTGGCGCTTATAGCGTCACCTCATTTGGTCAGAAAGGTGAAATAAGAAATGAAAAAAAACAAATTGTTTATCGTTGGTTTTATAACACCTTGTATACTTGCTTTAGTTGTCATGTATTTATACCCGGTTGTCAGAACCGTAATCATGAGTTTTTTTAAGATTGAAAGCGTGACCTCCAGTGCATCTGAATGGAGCTTTAACGGTCTGGCTAATTATGCAAAGGTATTTTCCAGTCCCACCTTTCAGAGAGCGGCGACAAACATTCTGATTATCTGGTTACTGGGAGGCATTATTATCCTCAGTTTTTCACTGCTGTTTTCTGTTATCATCACCAGTGGAATCCGGTTTAAAAAATTTTTCCGTGCAGCGATTTATCTTCCCAATATTATCAGCGCCGTGGCTCTGGCTACCATGTGGATTCAGTATATCTACAATCAGGATTACGGTCTCATTAACCAGATTTTAAGGACGATGGGGCTGGAGGGGAAGAACTGGCTGGGAACCGACATGAAATTCTGGGCCATGCTGGCTGCCTTCACATTTGGCGCGGTAGGCTACTATATGCTGATTTTCATCAACGGCATCGAACAGATTCCCTCAGATATCTATGAAGCTGCCACGATTGACGGGGCTAACAAAGTTCAGCAGTTTGGCCGGATTACCATGCCTTTGCTCCGCGGCATTTTTAAAACTAACATCACATTCTGGAGTGTAAACTGTGTTACCTTTTACTTATGGTCCAAGATGTTCTCACCGGTCAGCACGGAAGCTTCCACAATTACACCGGTGGTATACTTATATGATACGGTATTTGGTACAGTCGGCAATGTTCAGCGAGATGCAGGCGCCGGTGCTACCATCGGCGTTGTCATGGCAATCTTTATTGGAATTGTTTATTTCATTATGAACAGGCTGCTTAAAGATGATGATCTTGAATATTAATGTGTGAGAAACGTGGCGCAAGAAAGATACTTATCTGACATGTCCACAGAATGGAGTGAAAAATGAGAAAAAGGAACAAAGAAAACGTGTTTAGGAGCAAGGTGAACTGGAGAAAAGAGCTGACCCTTCTTCCGGGATATCTCATTCTGACCATTTGGGTTGCCTTTACAGCGGCCTTCCTGATCTGGATTCTGGGTGCCAGCCTTTCCACCTCCAGAGAAATCTTCACCGGCACGGTATTTAAGTTTGAATCAGGAGTTCACTTTGAAAACTATGCCAGCGCGTGGAAGGGCAACAATGTTTCTGTTTATTTTGCAAACTCTCTGCTTTATGCGGTATCTTCCTGTATCGTGGTTATATTGATCTCAGCTCCGGCCGCGTATGTGCTTTCGCGCTTTACATTCCTTGGAAATAAAGGAGTCAAGACAGGTTTAATCCTGGCCATGAGTATCCCGGAGGTTATGATTATCATGCCGATCTATTCACTGACGGCCCAGTATCACATCCGGGGAAGAATTTTACTGATTATTCTTTATATCCTTTTACGTGTACCCTTTACCACTACTTACCTGCTGAACTTCTTTGCCAGTTTGTCAAGAAGTTATGAAGAAGCAGCAGCGATTGACGGCTGTACACCCGCCAAGACCTTTTGGAAGATCATGTTCCCACTGATCCAGCCGGCTATCGTTACGGTTACCATCTTTAACTTTATGAGTGTTTGGAACGAGTTCTTCATGGCTCTTATCTTTGCAACGTCTACGGAGACCACTCCTGTCGGCGTAGGACTGCTCCAAATTGTAAATGCAATGAAGTACACCGGAGATTACGGCGGATTGTTTGCGGCAGTAATTATCGTCTTCCTGCCCACTTTCCTGTTGTATGTCATCCTCTCTGAAAAGATTATTGCCGGTGTTACAGGCGGCGGTGTGAAAGGCTAAAAATATTAACTTGACAGCAAAGGAGAACAATAATGAAAAAGGATTTTATTGGAAGAGTTACAATACCCACAGACGTGGACGTAGTTCCGGAGACGCTGGAACTGCTGAAACGCTGGGGCGCCGACGCCATTCGGGACTGTGATGGTACCGATTATCCGGAGGAATTAAAGAATGTGGATGCCAAAGTCTATTCCACCTACTACACCACCAGGAAGGACAATGCCTGGGCTAAGGCCAATCCCGACGAGATTCAGCAGATGTATATTATGACACCGTTCTATACGGCAGTAAAGGATGAGCTGTCTATTCATCTTATGAACCATTTACATACAGATTTATTGAAAGTGAACGACAGGGACGATATCAGGCGTTGGTGGGAAGTCATAGACAGAACCACCGGTCAGCCTGTTCCGGTATCTTCCTGGGAGTACAGCAGCCAGACCGGGGATGTGATCATCCACGGAGCAAAAGAATTCCATGACTATACGGTAAGCTTCCTGGCTTACATCATGTGGGATCCGGTGCACATGTACAATGCAGTCACCAACGGCTGGACTGATTTTGAAAAGCAGATCACCTTTGATGTACGTCAGCCTAAGACACACAAGTTTTCCATGGACAGGCTCAGGAAGTATCTGGAGGCCAATCCTCATGTGGATGTAATCCGCTATACCACATTCTTCCACCAGTTCACTCTGATCTTCGATGAACTGGCAAGAGAAAAATACGTGGACTGGTACGGCTATTCGGCATCGGTAAGTCCCTATATCTTAGAACAGTTCGAGAAGGAGGTCGGCTATCCGTTCCGCCCTGAGTTCATCATCGACCAGGGCTATATGAACAACAACTACCGGATTCCTTCCAAAGAGTTCCTGGATTTCCAGGCTTTCCAGAGACGTGAGGTAGCCAAGCTGGCTAAGGAAATGGTTGATATCACTCACGAATACGGCAAAGAGGCCATGATGTTCTTAGGAGACCACTGGATTGGAACAGAACCTTTCATGGATGAGTTTAAGACCATTGGCCTCGATGCCGTGGTGGGAAGCGTAGGAAACGGCTGCACGCTCCGTCTCATCAGCGATATCGAAGGAGTCGCCTACACAGAAGGACGCCTCCTCCCCTACTTCTTCCCAGACACCTTCCATGAGGGCGGAGACCCTGTGAAGGAAGCAAAGATTAACTGGGTAACTGCCAGAAGGGCCATCCTGAGAAAGCCCATTGACCGGATCGGATATGGCGGCTATTTAAAGCTGGCCTTACAGTTCCCGGAATTTATCAGCTATGTGGAGGACGTATGCAGCGAATTCCGCACCCTGTATGACAATATTAAAGGCACGACCCCTTACTGCATAAAGACAGTAGCCGTGCTGAACTGCTGGGGCAAGGCCCGTGCATGGGGCAATCACATGGTTCACCATGCCATCTATCATAAGCAGAACTATTCCTATGCAGGGATTATCGAGGCTCTGAGCGGAGCGCCATTTGATGTGAAATTCATCAGCTTTGACGATATCAGGGAGAACCCTGAGATTTTAAATGACATCGACGTGATACTCAATGTGGGCGATGGCGACACCGCTTACACTGGCGGAGACAATTGGACGGATGAGACCATTATAACCGCGGTAAAAAGATTCATCTACAACGGCGGCGGATTTATCGGAGTCGGTGAACCGGCTGCTCATCAGCATGAGGGCCATTTCTTCCAGCTGGCTACGGTTATGGGAGTGGAAAAGGAAACCGGCTTCACGCTCAACGTAGACAAATACAACTGGGATCAGCATGACCACTTTATCAAAGAGGACTGTACCAGAGACATCGATTTTGGGGAGGGCAAGAAAAACATCTATGCTCTTGACGGAACCCAGATTCTGGTTCAGAGAGATAAGGAAGTACAGATGGCAGTGAATGAGTTCGGACAGGGACGATGCGTCTACATCAGCGGACTTCCCTACAGCTTTGAAAACAGCCGCATTCTGTACCGCTCCATCATCTGGTCCTCCCACGATGAAGACAACCTTTACCGCTGGTTCAGTTCCAACTTTAACGCAGAGGTACACGCCTACGTTAAAAATGGAAAATACTGTGTTGTCAACAACACCTATGAACCGCAGCATACCACGATTTATAAAGGTGACGGTTCCAGCTTCAAACTGGACCTGGAGGCCAATGAAATTATCTGGTATGAGATCTAATCGTCTGGATCAGACGAAATACGCAGCTTATTGAAACAAAGTAAAAATAACAAATTCCCAGGCAGACTGCTCTGGGGATTTGTTATTTTGCGTTGTTATTTATATCTCGTCAGACTCTCCATTCACTGACACCTGTTCCGTTTTGAAGGAATTGAGATAGACAGTAATTTTTTCTATATGTGTCAATACCATGATATTCTCTAAACCACGCCCTTTTGCAGCAGAATATTCGCATATAACGCCTTCTCTCCCGTAGCGATAACGGCATAGGCCTTCTTCGCTTCCTCATAAAATGCAAACCGCTCGATATGGCCTATTGCACTGCCCTCCAGTCCGCTGCACCGCTTCACGATTTCCTCATACGTATCCCATATGGGAGTTTCAACCGTATCTCCGCTCATAACTTCCATCAGACTGACCGGCTGGCTGATATAGGAGTCCAATGGGAATAGCTCCAATACAGCCTCCAGCACTTCCGGGGCGGAGTGTCCATCCATGCGGATCACGATCCCGCCCCTTCCTATGGATTCCGACGGGAAATTACCGTCAGCGATTACGAGGGTGTCACTGTGTCCCATCTCGCATAATACTTTGAGAAGCTGCGGGGACAGGATTGCCGGTATTCCTTTCAGCATAGTTCTACTCTCCTCACTTTCCGTATTTCCTGTAGCCGGGATGTCTTCCAGTCACCTGATAGCCTTCCCGCATGGAAATCAGGCGGTCAATATTCTCTCTTGATATCTCTTTTGCCCCTCCCAGCAGATGAGCGTTGAGACTGATTTTTGCAAACAGCTCCAGCGTCTCCATCCGGTAATACGCAGTGATTAAGTCGGCCCCAACGGTCAAAGCTCCGTGGTTCTGCAGAAGGAGGGCGTCATGTTCCCCCAGATACGGCGCAATCCGGTCGGGTACTTCGTAGGTAGAAGGCGTTCCGTAAGGCGTCACGGGTATGGAGCCAAGCGCAATTACTGTCTCAATCATGGAATATTCGTCCAGAGGCTTATTGGCTACGGCATACCCGGTTGCAACAGGCGGGTGAGCGTGAAGAACGGCTCCCACATCCTCCCGCTCTTTATAACAGCGAAGATGCATCTTGATCTCCGAGGACGGTTTCAGTCCGGCGGACGCATCCAGGATCTGACCGTCCTGATCGATGTGTACCAGTTTTTGCGGCGTGATAAAGCTCTTGCTCATCCCGGTCGGTGTTGCCAGAAACGTTCCATCCGGCAGTTTTACCGACACATTGCCGTCATTGGCCGCTACCCAGCCCAGCTGCCACATTTTATGGCAGATATCGCAGATCTGTTCTCTCAATTCCATATACGTTAATTCCATGTTCTTACCTCCGGATTTTAAAGTATTTCCCTGTATCTTTCATAGGCCTCTTCCCAGATTTCCCGGTCGCGCGGCTCGTAGACAACGGTATGCAAAGTATCCGCCAGCGCGCGTCTCGCCTGAGCGAGGCCGTTTAACTCTCCCAGTGCCATGAACTGAGCCATGGTATTTCCATAGACGGTCGCCTCCACCGGTCCTGCCACTACAGGC
>NZ_JBKVCZ010000112.1:0-21087 GCF_046966825.1 Hungatella sp.
CAAATAAGTATTCCGGTATCATCTCCACGCTGCCGGAATTCTGGTAAAAACGGTAGTGGAATCCGGTACCGTAAAACAGTTCGGGGCAGTCCAGGCGGAGCTTGAAAAAGATATCCGCCAGTTCCCGATTTTCCAGCCGCGGAACCGCAAAGGACGGAGCGAGCGCCGTCAGACCGGTTTTCATGGCGTGATATGCGCTCTGCTCTGTCTTATTCATCTGGCTGTAATAGTATGGCTCCATGGTCTTTCGCTCTCCTGCCTAATCGTTATCGTCCTCTGCCTCTTCCATGAGGCGCATACCCGCCGTGCTCGTCACGGGGAGCGAGAACGCTACGGCCCGTGCCTTGCTTGCCGGACCGGCTTTTTCCATGATGTTTTTCATGACAAGGTTCTTCATGCCGCTCTTTACGACGATGAACACCATCTCCTTTTCCGCCACGAGGGAGACGCCGAGATACTTCTCCGCACGCTCTAAGCCCGTGCCTCTGGCGTGGATCACGGTTCCTCCGACTTCCTCCACCTCCCGGGCGGCGTCCATAACCATGTTGGTATATCCCTGGTTGGCAATCACAATCAGGAGTTCGTATTTCGTGTCTTTCAATGAGCTTTCCTCCCCTTTTTCAAAATTCTGATTCTCCGTCAGGAACAGCAGGGGCTTCTTGCCTCCTATGCTGCTGAGCGGAATAATAAAGGCTATGCCCGTGCCCGGAACGTCAATTTTTAAATGCTTCTGTAGATCTGATTTTATTTCTTTCCATACGGAGCCCGTCACCACAGACAGCATGACAGCCTTCTCCGTCTCCTCCAGCCCTAAATAGTCCAGGGTATCGCTGACCGCGGTCCCGTTACCCACGGTTATAAAGGCGACATCCGCCCCGTGATGGCCGTACAGAGTATGAAACTTTTTTACCGCGGTTCTTTCCGTGATTGTAACCATTAAATACAGTTCGCTCATACTGCAGTCCTTTCTTTCGGAATCTTATCTGTGCTGCTTTATTGCAGCTTTACTGCCATTAAAGTTCAATGATCGCATCATCGTCAAGCTGGTCGAAGTCCAGTGCCGGCTCTGAAAATGTCTGGTCTTTCGGTGTGGATCTCTGCTGCATCTGATAGATCATGCCCAGAATCTGTATGGTAATCAGCGGAGTCATGGCAACCATGGCGACCACGCCAAAGGCGTCAGTGACAATATTTCCGCCCACTGAGGTACAGGCTCCCTGCGCAAACGGCAGAAGAAATGTGGCGGTCATCGGACCGGAGGCCACCCCGCCGGAGTCAAAGGCGATGGCCGTAAAGATCTTCGGCACAAAGAAGGAAAGTCCCAGCGCAATCGCATATCCCGGGATGATGAACCACAGGATGGAAATTCCCGTCAACACCCGCAGCATGGCGATTCCGATGGATACGGCCACGCCAACGGAAAGGCTGATACTCATCGCTCTGGCCGGAATGGCGCCGTCCGTAATCTCTTCCACCTGTTTGTTCAACACGTAAACAGCCGGTTCCGCCTTGACGATAAAGAACCCGATCAGCATGCCGATCAAAACAATAATCCAGTTGTAATCCAGGGAGGCGATCACCTGTCCAAGGTAATTACCGGCCGGCATAAAGCCCACATTGGCGCCTGTCAGAAACAGTACGAGGCCGATGTACGTATAGACGAGGCCGACAATGATTTTTCTTAAATTTCTCTTTGAAAGTTTGAGAACTGCGATCTGGAAAATACCGAAAAACAGGATTATGGGAAAAAGCGATACGGCAATTTCTCTAATGTAGGTAGGAAGTCCGACGCGGAACAGCTTCCATAATTCTACGGAATTGCTGATCTCCGGAAGGACGGGTGGAATGTAGGCGCTTTCATTGGGCCTGTAAATCATTCCGAGGATAAGTACTGCGAGAATCGGGCCAATGGAGCAGAGTGCCACCAGGCCAAAGCTGTCGTCCGACGCATGCCGGTCATTACGTATGGCAGAAATACCGATACCAAAAGCCATGATAAACGGAACCGTCATGGGGCCTGTCGTCACACCGCCGGAATCGAAGGCCACTGCCAAAAAGCTCTGCGGAACGAACAGTGTAAGAACAAATGCCAGAATGTAAAATACAATCAGCATGTGAGGCAGCGCAATGCTAAACAGCATACGCAGAAGTGCAATGACGAGAAATACACCGACGCCCAGCGCCACCGACAGGATCAAAGTCCGGTTCGGTATGGACGGCACCTGTTCCGCCAGCACCTGAAGATCCGGTTCCGAAATCGTGATGATGAATCCCAGTACGAATCCCAGTATAACGATGATGCTCAGTTTTTTACTCCTCGTAATGGCCGTACCCAGCCTTTCGCCCATGGGAGTCATACTGATCTCCGCCCCGAGCGTAAAGAACATGGTGCCTACGACAATCATGGCCGCGCCCATCAGAAAGCACAGTAAAATACTGGAGGAAATGGGAGCGATCGTAAAGCACAGAATCATAACGATTCCGATGATCGGGAGTACGGAATTAAGCGCTTCCGTCAGCTTCTCTCTCAATTTCAGCAGGGAATTTTTCAATAGAACAACCTCATTCCTTTCTGTAATAAATTTTGTGCTTCCAGTATAGCATAAAAATGCTCTGGCCGTAACCCCTTTAGGCCAGAGCATTTTTTCTACGCTTCCAGTTTTGCAGCAAAATCCGCCATCGCCTCTGAAATCTTAATCTGCTGCGGACATACGGCCTCACAGCTGCGGCAGCCGATACAGGCGTCGGGATGCTTATCCTTCGGGATCGCCATCAATGCCATCGGTGCAAGGAAACCGCCGCCGGTAAAGCAATGCTCGTTGTACAGATCCAGCAGTGACGGAATATCCAGCTGTTTTGGACAGTGACTCACACAGTAATGGCAGGCCGTACATGGCAGGGCAGTCTTCCCAAGCATCTCGTCCGCAATCGCCAGCACGGTGTCCATCTCCTCTTTCTGAAGCGGCTGATCCGTTTCAAAGGTGTGGATATTTTCCTGAAGCTGCTGAAAATCGGACATGCCGGAAAGGATCATCGTAACCCCCGGAACAGACTGTAAAAAGCGGAACGCCCACGCTGGTGCCTTCTCCTCCGGACGGAACGTTCTCAGTTTTTCCATCGTCTCCTCCGGCAGAGCAGCCAGCCTGCCGCCCCGCAGCGGCTCCATGACCCAGACAGGAATGCCGTAGCTGTGCAGCAATTCCACTTTGGCCTCTGCGCCCTGGAAAGACCAGTCCAGATAATTGAGCTGAATCTGGCAGAACTCCATCTCGCTGCCGTATGCCTCCAGAAAACGCTTCATTACCTCGTAGCTGCCATGGGCCGAAAAGCCCAGGTGGCGAATTCGCCCTGCCTTCTTCTGTTTCATAAGATACGGATAAATTCCATATTTTTCGTCCAGATATGCGTCGATATTCATCTCACATACATTGTGAAACAGATAGAAATCGAAGTACTCTACCCCGCACTTCTTAAGCTGTTTTTCAAAAATCGCCTCCACCTGATCCATGTTGGAAAGGTCGTATCCCGGAAATTTCGTCGCCAGATAAAAACTCTCTCTTGGATACCTGCTGAGCACTCTGCCCATCACCTCCTCGGAATGACCGCCGTGATATCCCCAGGCAGTATCAAAGTAATTAATGCCTCTTTCCATCGCGTATGCGACCATCTCCGCTGTGGCCGCCTCGTCAATGGCAGAGTCGTCTCCTGCCATGACGGGAAGGCGCATGGCCCCCATTCCAAGGGCTGACAGTTTTAAATCCTGAAAATCTCTGTAAATCATATGCCGTACTCTCCTTTTTTCTGCTGTTGTTCTTTTACCTTCGCTGTTCGTGACCCACAATCCTGTGAGGCACGTAAGCTTCCTCCAACGCTCAGGAATGGATCTAATTTTCATTATACAAGCTGGAGTGGACTCCATGTCAAGAGGTTTATTCTACACCCATACCATAACCACGGATTTTCTTCTGTCTCAGCGAGTTCCTTTCCCAGATCATGGACTAGCTGCTGCAAACAATTCAGCGAGGACATTAAAAAAGCAGCATCAAAAATTAAATTTTGACGCTGCTTTTCGAAAACACTGTTTTTACGCTTCCTCTGATCCCCACGCAAACTGGGAATTGTAAAGCTGGCTGTAGAAACCGTTCTGCGCCATCAGGCTCTCATGGTTCCCCATTTCCGCAATATCCCCATCCCTGAGAACGAGAATTAAATCTGCGTTTTTAATGGTGGACAGACGGTGGGCGATGACGAAACTGGTCCGGTCCTTCAGTACCTTGTTCATGGCACTCTGCAGCATTTTTTCCAGACGGGTATCTACCGAGGAGGTAGCCTCATCGAGAATCATGATCTGCGGATTCTTTAATATAGCCCTGGCAATCGTCAGGAGCTGCTTCTCTCCCTGGGAGATATTGCTTCCCTCCTCGTTGATCACCATGTTATAGCCCTGGGGCAGAGTACGGATAAAGTGATGGACATTGGCCATCTTGGCCGCATCGATTACCTCATCCTTTCTGGCCGACAGATTGCCGTATCGGATATTGTCAAAAATCGTTCCGGAGAACAGCCAGGTATCCTGCAGCACCATGCCGAACATAGACCGTAAGTCCTCCCGGTTCATATCGCGGATATCCACACCGTCAACGAGAATCCGTCC
Source organism: Hungatella sp. (assembly GCF_046966825.1). Classification (NCBI taxonomy): domain Bacteria; kingdom Bacillati; phylum Bacillota; class Clostridia; order Lachnospirales; family Lachnospiraceae; genus Hungatella; species Hungatella sp. Next base: position 4,655 of record NZ_JBKVCZ010000112.1, read on the forward strand.
GCCGTTTACATCATAGAAGCGAAGCAGCAGATTGATAAGCGTGGTCTTTCCCGCTCCGGTTGGCCCTACGATGGCAACCATCTGACCGCTCTTAACCGTGACGTTAAAGTCCCGGATTACTGGTGTGTCCCCATAGGAAAAGCTGACATGCTCAAAGGTAACCTCGCCCTTTGCCGGTCCCGGAAGGAGTCCCGCCGGAGACTTTTCTGTCTCCTCCGGTTCATCGAGAATCTCAAAAATACGTTTCATGCCTGCAAATGCCGCCTGAATCTGGGCAGACAGCTGGGATACCTGGGTCAGCGGGTCGTTGACCTGCCAAATGTAACGGATAAATGCCTGCAGGTTGCCCACCGACAGCGTGCCGGCCAGGATGGCAAAGCAGCCGATCACCGCAATAACGCCGATGCTTAAATACGTCGTCAGGGAAATGAGAGGGCTCATGAGCGAAGAGAGAAACTGTGCCTTAAAAGCGTGTTTCTGCAGGCTGTCATTAACCGCCTCGAACTGTTCTCTGGACTGCTCCTGCTGTCCGAACAGCAGTATTTCATTGTAACCGGTATACAGCTCCGTAATCGCTCCGTTCATATCACCGAGGGAGTCCTGCTGAGCCTTAAACTGGCTCTGGCTGATCCGCACAATACCGCGGGTTATAAGGGCTCCCACCGGGATGATCAAAAAAGCGATGCAGGCCATCAGTTTGTTGATGGAAAACATCATCCACAGAGCCAGAATCAGGGTAAGGATTCCGCTGATCACCTGGGAAAAGCTCTGCTGGAGCGCATTGGATACCGCCTCCACGTCGTTGGTGACACGGCTCAGTACGTCGCCGAAACTGTTGGTGTCAAAATACCGGACAGGCAGGCGGCGGATCTTGTTCTGAACCTCGTTCCGCAAATCGTGCATGGCGTTCTGAATCGAGTTAGTCAGGCAGAACGAGCCTACGATCTGGGAAACCGTCTTCGTAAGATAAATAGCCAGAAGCACCAGCAATATATTGCGAATCACTTCAAAATGAATGCGGGCGCCCTCTGCGCCGGAGGCCATATCTGCCAGGTCCGCGGCCAGCCTGCTGGTAATCATTCCTTCAATCCGCGGGCGGCTGTAATCGCGCAGCTTATACAATCATAAAAACAGATACAAATAACTGAAAAGCATAAGGCGCCAGAAAGGGCTTCAGTTTTCCCAGCATCCTTCCGATTTCTTTGATTTTTTTACGCATGGGATAATTCCTCCTCACTTAACTGGGATAATGCAATCTCACGGTAAATGCGGCAGTTCTCCAGCAGCTCCTTATGGGTTCCTGTCCCCACGATACTGCCCTCGTTCAATACGATGATCTGGTCGGCCTCCATGATGCTGGAAATACGCTGAGCCACCACCATGACGATGGCGTTGCCCGTCTCCTTCTTAAGCATCCGGCGAAGCTTCGCATCCGTCTTAAAATCCAGGGCAGAAAAGGAGTCGTCAAATACATAGACATCCGGCCTTCGAATCAGCGCCCTTGCGATGGACAGACGCTGGCGCTGGCCTCCGGAAACATTGGTTGCGCTCTCCGTATCTGCTCGTCAAACCCGCCTTTTTCCATGATAAAATCGTACGCCTGCGCGGTCTTTGCCGCCTGGACCAGTTCCTCCATCGTGGCATCCTTTTTACCGAAACGCAGATTATCCGCAATGGTTCCGGAAAACAGCATGGCTTTCTGGGGAATAAAACCGATGGCGCGCCGCAGGCTCTCCAAATCATACGTCCGGATATCCTTCCCGTTCATCAGAACACGGCCCGCACTGACATCGTAAGCCCTGGGAATTAAGTTAATCAGCGTACTCTTTCCTGACCCGGTACTTCCGATAAAGGCGATCGTCTCTCCCCTCTTCACCGAAAATGACACATCCTTAAGCACCGCTTCCTCTCCATCCGGATAAACGAAATCCACATGGTCAAAAACGATATCATCGATGTGGTCTAACAACTGCACATTGGTTTCAGGATTTTTAATCGACGGCTCTGCGTCAAATATTTTCTGGATACGTCCGGCGCTGACCGCTGCCTTCGGGTACATCATAAAAACCAGGCAGAACAGCATGATGGAGAACATCACATGGAACAGGTAGTCCATAAACGCCACCAGCTCACCGATCTGCAGAGTTCCCTCGCTGAGCATAATGCTGGCAATCCAGTAGATTACCATACCGGCTAAGTTCATAAGAAGGAAGAAGACCGGCTGAGTCACAGACATCAGCTTAAACAGTTTCTTCGAGTTCCCCATATAGCTTGAATTGGCGCCGTCGAAGCGCTTCTTCTCAAACTCATCGTTGGTAAATGCACGGATTACCCGGATACCACTTAAGTTCTCCTTGGAAATCCGGTTGATGTCTTCCAGGGAGGACTGCTGGCTCTCACTGATCGGCTCCGAAATCCTTGCCACCAGAATCACTCCGCCTACAATCAGCGGAATCGTCGCCAGAATAACGACGGACAGGCTTAAAGAAGCCCGTAAAACCAGGAAGATGCTTCCGATCATCATCACCGGCGTCATGAGCGCAGTTCTAAGCAGAATATTCATAAACATCTGAATCTGAAACGCATCATTGCCCGTCCTGGTAATCAAGGATGCGATGCCGAATTCGTGGAACTCACTGTGTGAGAATTCCTGAGTTTTCTTGAAAATATCATTTCGGATATCTCTGGTGACAGAGGTCGAAAGATAGGCACAGCAGTACCCCAGCAAAATCGTGCCTGCAACTCCGGCGAAAGAAATAGCGGCTATCAGAACCCCCATCTTCCATATGTAGGCCGGATCCCCGCGGTTTACTCCGTTATCGATCATCTGTGCCACGATTGTCGGAATACCCAGCTCCACAAGCGCAAAGCCCAGTACGGATACTACATTGAGCAAAAACATTTTCTTGTAGTTTTTTAAGTAGTGAATAATTAATTTCATATAAAGCCCGTTTCCTCCTGATGAAAATATCTTAACGATTTACTCGCGTCCCCCTAGCATAAACTATAAGGTAACCCTATAGTCAAGTAAAATTTTAGCAGACAATAAAAATTGTGGTAAAATGTAATATCAGTTTTCGTACAGGGAAGCTATATCATGTATTCTTCGCTTCATTTCCGTGCGGATATGCAGCGGCTCCAGGCATTCGCATTTATCCCCAAAGCTGAGAAGAATATCGTAGTGGTACTCGTTTTCTATGAAAGGAAAACTGACAAGGTAATGATCATCACCGTCCGGCGAGAAATCTTCATAAGAGCAATAATCAAGCACCCGGTCCATCACCGATTGATGAATACGGATTTTGATTTTTGTCTGCATCGTTTCCAGCATTTCTGCAAAGTCTAAAACCGGTTTTTGATAATCCCGCGGTACAAAAGCCTTCTCCTGCATTTGCAGGTCTGCCATACGGGACAGTCTGAACAGACGGAAATCATGTCTTTTTTGGCAATACCCCTGTAAATACCAATGGCTGCTTTTCAATAAAAGCTGATACGGCTCGACTGTTCGTGCGGTTTTATTTCCATGGTGGGCTATATATTCAAACGAAAGCAGCCTGTTTTCCTGCAAAGCTGATTTGATAATTTCTAAATATGGCTGTATCCTGCTGTTGCCTGTCCACGGACTTAAATCGATACATATCTGATTTACCTTTAATTCGATCTCCTTCGCTCTGTCAGCCGGAATAAAGCTCCTGACTTTCGCAAGAGCGTGTACCAGTTCGTCTCCCCGCACGATGTTGGAAAGACTGGACAGCCCCATTAAGAGAGCGGAAAGATCGTCAGCAGAAAATACCTTTTTATCCATCTTGTATTCCTGCATGATTTCAAAGCCGCCGCCCACTCCCGGTATCGAACAAACAGGAATCCCCGCCATGTTGATCGCATCTATGTCGCGGTAGATCGTGCGGGGTGAAACTTCAAACAGATCGGCTAACTCCTGCGCGCCTATACGCTTTTTATCAAGGAGTATCATAATAATGCTTACAAGTCTGTCCACTTTCATCAGATCATCCGCCTTCCAAAATTTCTTTTTTCCATTATAGATTGTTGCCATACTGCTGTCAACGATTACAGGCTATAATAAAAAAGCAAACAAAATATACTACCTGTCAGGAGGAGACACCATGCAGAAGAAAGCCCTGGTCATAATCGATATTCAAAATGATATAACAAAGAATTACAAGGACGTGATTGACAATATCAATCAGGCGATCGATTGGGCGGCCAATCATCAAATTCATGTTATTTATATCAGACATGAAAATTTATCCGCAGGCACGAGGACATTTAAACCGGATACCTATGGATCTGAATTAGCTTCGGACTTGAAAATGGTATCAGACAATATTTTTACAAAATGCAAGGGGAATGCGTTAAGCTCTGCTGAATTTACAGATTATATCAAAAAGAATGAACTATGTGATTTCTACATTGCAGGAGCAGATGCTGCTGCCTGTGTCAAATCGACCTGCTACAACCTGCGCAAGGCAGACTATGGCGTAAGTGTGCTGTCAGACTGCATTACCAGTTATGACAAAAGAAAGATTGATGAGATGCTGCTTTATTATGAAAGCAAGGGGTGTAACATTATTTGTCTGAATGATCTGTTAGGTTAAACGCCTTCCATATTAACAGTATAGCGCGGCGGACATTGTATTATCCGCCGCGCAGTAAACCGCTCTTTTATATTTTCTCTTATAAGTTCTTAGTCATTTGCTTTTCCATCATTTCATAGACCAGTATGGCGTTGTCCTCAACCTCTGTTTTCCCATGTCTCACGGTCTTGTATCCCATGCTTTCGTAAAAGTGAGCCGCGGAAAGGGACGCATCCAGACATATGGAGGGATATTTCCGTGCAATTTCACGTTCCAGGTTCTCCATGATATGCCTGCCATACCCCTGTCCCTGAAATTCCGGGGCAACGAAGACCCTGGTGATATGGCTGCCTTTGCAGCTTCCGGTTCCCACTATCCGGCCGTCGTTCCACAGCACACGCACACAGCCGTCTTCTATATCCCGGCTGATATTGGTTCTGTTGTGAAGGCTGCAAAAGAAATCCACCACCGCCTCCGGATAGTATCGGGGATAGACCGCGGTAATGGTGTTCTGTACCAGATTATAAATCTGCTCTGCGTGTTCTTCGGATGCTTTGAAATATTCCATGCAATCCGCTCCCCTTTATTTCGAATCTCTCAGCATGACATCATGTGCCCCGCCCTCGACAATACTGGTCGATGAAACCAGCGTAATTTTTGCTCTGCTCTGCAGCTCCGGAATGGTAAGCGCGCCGCAGTTGCACATGGTCGAGCGCACCTTGCTCAGGGTGAGACCCACGTTATCCTTTAAGCTTCCCGCGTACGGTACGAAGGAGTCCACACCTTCCTCGAAGGAAAGCTTCTTCTCTCCGCCCATATCATACCGCTGCCAGTTTCTCGCTCTCGCGCTTCCTTCGCCCCAGTACTCTTTCATGTAGCTTCCGTTGACATTGACTCTCTTTGTCGGGCTCTCGTCAAATCTGGCGAAGTATCTGCCCAGCATCACGAAGTCCGCGCCCATGGCCAGCGCCAGGGTTACGTGGTAATCGTGGACAATTCCGCCGTCAGAGCAGATCGGAACATAGATACCGGTCTCTTCGTAATAGGCGTCTCTAGCTCTTGCCACCTCGATCAGAGAAGTTGCCTGGCCTCTTCCGATTCCCTTCTGTTCACGTGTAATGCAGATCGCGCCTCCGCCGATACCCACTTTGATGAAATCAGCTCCGGCCTCCGCCAGGAAACGGAATCCTTCCGCATCCACCACATTGCCTGCGCCCACCTTCACACTCTGTCCGTAATTCTTCCGGATATAGTCGATGGTGATCTTCTGCCACTCGGAAAAGCCCTCCGAGCTGTCGATGCAGAGCACATCGGCGCCTGCTTCCAAAAGTGCTGGAACACGTTCCTCATAGTCTCTCGTATTGATACCCGCTCCCACCATGTAGCGCTTGGAACTGTCAATCAGCTCATTTTCATTTTTCTTATGGCTGTCGTAATCCTTGCGGAACACGAGATAGACAAGCTGTCCTTCTTTATTAACCAGGGGGAGACAATTGATCTTGTGTTCCCAGATAGTGTCGTTGGCTTCCTTTAAAGTGGTGTCTTCATCCGCATAGACGAGGTCACCGATCTGTGTCATAAATTCCTTTACCTTCGTGTCAGGGGTCATACGGCTCACACGGTAATCCTTATTGGTTACGATTCCCAGAAGCCTGCCGTTTGGTCCGCCGTCTTCCGTTACGGCGATCGTCGAATGGCCGGTCCGTTCAGTCAGGGATAGCACGTCCTCCAGCGTCATCTCAGGAGATACATTGGAATCACTTACTACAAAACCGGCACGATACCGTTTCACCCGGTTCACCATCGCTGCCTGCTCGGCAATGGTCTGAGATCCATAAATAAAAGACAGGCCGCCTTCCTGCGCGAGAGCGATAGCCAATCTGTCGTCCGACACCGACTGCATGATTGCGGAAACCATGGGAATATTAATATGCAGCGCCGGTTCCTCTCCTTTTTTGTATCTGACAAGAGGGGTCTTCAAACTTACTTCCGATGGAACACACTTTGTCGATGAATAGCCCGGAACCAGAAGGTACTCGCTGAATGTTCTGGACGGTTCCTCATAATAGAATGCCATTTTAATTCTCCTTTTCTGACTGCTTTTCTCATATTCTACTACATTTTCCCACAAATTGGTAATCTTTTTTTGTTATGTCTGTTTATAATGCTTTTCCTACATCTGCAGAAACAAAAATACCCTGGCAGCAAAGCACCTCTTTTTTGTGCTTTACTGCCAGGGTATCACTTACGTCACTTCTTTCTGATTACTCCAGCTCTTTTAACGCTTCATTTATCCTGCTATCCATATTTTCTACGAATTCGTCCACCGTAACCTTATCAGCCAGAACATCCACGATTCCTTCTTTTAATTCAGTTTGAACAGCCCCCGTAAATGCCTGATATCCCCACTCAGCACCTGGCTGTGAACCAGTAGCTGCCAATTCCTGAGAGAATATATTGAAAAATTCTTTTCCATATTCATAGTCCAGACTCTCATTCCCTTTAACCTGTGACAGGAAGCTGTTTTCCACACAGTACTGCGCATTATTTTCCGCCTTGGAAATCCATTCAATAAACTCCGCCGCCTCTTTTTCCACTCCCGTATTCTGGAAAGCAGCCAGCCATTTACCGCCAGGAACCGTTGAGCGGGTAACTTCTTTTGGAAGATAGGTCACTCCCCACTCAAAGTCCGTAATTTCATCTTTGTAATTGGAGATCAGCCACGTTCCTCCAATATGCATTGCAACCTGCCCGGACCGGAATAAATTGTTGGGATTTTCTGAACCAAGCCATACAGATGTGGGGATAATTCCTTCTTCATGCAACTCTTTAAAGAAAGAAACCGCTCTCCTGCTGGCATCTGTGTTAAAATTCGAGGCCGTCAGATCTTCATTGAGCAGGCTGCCTCCCGCCTGATAAAGAAGGGTGGTAAAACGCTGGGGTGTATAGTCATATACAAGACCGTATTTACAGTCTCCTTTTTCCATGACCGTTTTCATTGCATCTTTCCACTCATCCCACGTCCATATTTCATCCTCTGACTGAGGAACGGATACACCTGCCTTCTCAAACGCAGTCTTGTTATAGATTAGTCCATTTGCCCCCACATCCATCGGTGCCGCGATCACTTTTCCATCATACACAAAACGAAGGCCTTCGCCAAAGCTGTTTACAAATGCATCTTTATCTGATACGTATTCCCCCAGATCCAGCAGCTGATTCTGAAATGGCCCAAGATTTGTCATTCTTGCTAATGCCGGAGCCTCTTTTCCGTTTAACATATTCTTAAGCTTATTATCGAGATCACTGTAAGGCACTTCAATCAGTTCAATCTTAATATCAGGATGTGCTTCCATATACTGATTGGCAAGCTTCATAAACGACTCCCCTTCCCTGGCATCGCTGAACCACACCACATCAAGAGTCTTCACCTCATTCTCCGCCGCTTTTTCCTTACCCGCGCAGCCAGTCAATGCCCCCAATACCAAAGCCCCCGTTAATAACATAGATACAAATTTCCTCATAACTTCCCTCTCCTTTCATTTTATGCTGTTCATCCGAAAATCCCGGAAATATCAGCCGATCTTATATCACTGCCAAAAAGGCTCCATTGCCTCCTGAAGCGCCAGGATCATAAGCGCCTGCCCGTAAGTCATCGGACAACATGGTATCTCCTTATAGAAATCGGACGTCATTCCAATTGGCGTTCCGTAAGATACCCCCAATACAGTCCCGTCTTCTGCGATATAGGTAAGGAGACCATCCATCGCCTTTTCGATCAGTCCCTGGAATTCTGTTCTATTCAAAATGCCCAGGCGCACTCCCATCATAATCCCATTTAAAAACGCTGAACTGGCTGAAAGTTCGATATATGAGCTCTCATCATTGATCACTGTATGCCATAATCCAGTCTCTTTATCAGCATATCGCTTTAACGCTTTTACCTGATTTTCATATACATTCAGTAAAAATCGTTTTAACGCACCATCAATTTCACTTTCCTGAATCAGTTCCATGACGACAATTGTGTACCAGCAGTTTCCTCTTCCCCAAAGAATCCCACCATAATTATCATTTCGTGCAAAATTAAAGCCGTGGCAGAACAGTCCTTCCTGTTTGTTCAGCAGATATTTTATATGACTTAAGATCTGATAGCCGGCTTCTTCCATATAATCGCTTCTGTTGAGGATTCTGCCTGCCCTGGCCAGAAAAAGGACGGTCATAAACAGCGTGTCTATCAATATCTCATTGTCATTCGGATCACCGGTAATCATATGCTGGAAACAGCCATCTCCCGTACGAATGAGCTTTTTATCTTTCATGATCCAGTCAGCCCAGTCTTTGATAAACTCTAAGTATAACTCGTTATGTGTCCTTTCATAAAGATAGGTCAGCGTCAGCATGGGAGAAGTCGTATTGACATTTCGCTCCGGAATTCCAGCTTTTAAATGCCTGTCATACCAGTTGATCAGGAAGTCCAGGATATCCTGCCTTTCCGACATGCGATAATATTTATAGAGTCCGAAAAGTCCGACCCCCTGCGGCCATTCCCAACACTGGATATCGATTAGGCTGATCGGATATTTTTCCTTCATTCCATTACTTTTTAACGACAGCATACGCTCTGTAACAAGATTCAGTTTTTCCTCCAGCACGCTTTTACTAACCATTTGAGCTTCCTCCTAAAACAACGTTTCCTTTTACAGTGAATGGATACTCATATGCCTTATGACCATGAATAAAAAGATGCTGTTCTCTGTCGAGACAGTACACCTCCCCCGTTTCATCTACCACTCTGGTTCGATCATCTTCCATCTCGATCTGAAACTGCTTCATCACCTGTGTCAGCCGCCTCATTCCCCCATGTTCTTTTATACTTCCGACTCGTACAATCCAGACATTATCCCGTCCATAACTGATAAACTCCCGGAAGCGGTTTGGCCCCGCTTCCTCCATCTTCAAACCGTTAAGTGCCCTGACCGCAATATAAGCCCCATCCTTTTCCAGAATCAGGATTCCATCTTCTCCGTAATAACCGGAAAACTCAGATATCGGCGCGTAAAGGTGAGTATAATCGATCCGCTCTTCTTCTGGAATATGATACCGGATAATACTGGTGTTATGAATCTGTACTGCCAAAGGCAGATATCCATTTCCAGCCCAGAAATTGGGTCTGCCGCTGCCGTACGGGAAGGACTCTCCGGGATGATTGATAAAGGCCTGAGCCGTCTCATCAATCGCGGCTTGGACAATATGCTCCTGATATCCCCTTTGAAATGGTTTAAAGCCTATAGCCGTTGAAAGCAGCACATCTGCATTCTTATACAGATAAAGGTTTACATGCTGCTCGAACCCCTGCGTATTCTGGTAAATCAAATACTGATTTTCTTCTAAACAGGCATACTTCCGATATTCGGCCGGCGCCTCATAATCCCCCAGAATCAGAGGCAGACAGCCAATACAGGCTCTGTTTAAATAGCCGGTATTATAAGCGATATACAACAGGGAGGTTGTTCCCGCATTATAGTTTCCCTTCATTTCCTTCTCATAGGTCCGCCCGAAGCTGGTCATGACTGCTCCTTTGTGCGTGTTCATACACAGGGAATAAAAAATCATATCCAGTGCACGTTTTGCCTTCTCATGCAGTCCGCTTCCCGGTACGGTCAGATTATACAGCGTACCGATTCCAAGTACATCAACAGGAATATAGGCATTGGAATTCCATTCCGTAATAAACTCCCTGAAAAACGCTTCAAACCATTCATTCAGGAGCTCCTCCCCCCGTACTTTTACCTCTTTTCCATATTTTCCACTGTTAAGAAACAGCCGGTCCGGAAGATAACTGCCCGCCAGGTATTGGCAGCAATGAAACAGCAGCGCGTGATTCTCGCTGAAAAACCACATGACATCGTCTCCCGGCTCGTCGATCCAGTAGCGATAGCCAACCATGGCATTCTCCAGCTCCTGTTTTAAACGGACAGAAATGCAGGAATAGAACCGGTGATAGATAAATATCATAACGATAAAGTGAAAGTCGGAGCAGTCCTTTCTCTTGCGCACTCCTTCCAGTTCTTCCAAAATGATCGACTCTGCCCGCTCCTGATCCCGGCCTGTCAGCAAGAGAACTGCCGCTTTATAAGTGTTCTCCGGCGCATATTTTAATATGGCCTCTGTGGCACAAGCCTTACGCTCCTGCAGACTCTCTTCGTGGTGTTTAAGAAATTCCCTTAAAACCAGCTGGTTTCCAATTTTTCTTGCTATAATAATTCCCTGATAATCCACCTTCACCGTAAAGTAATAATAGCCGGGTGAAATTTCATCTGGTTCAAGCAGATTCAGGGTATTCTGATCCGGCATCATCTCGTATTCTTTCGTAAGGATCAGCTTCCAGGAGTCCTGCATTTTTTCTATAAATTCTCCTGGTGTTATAATCACCTCCAGATGAAATGGTTCAGCGAATGGATTTCTGATATTCAAAATCACGTTTTCGCTTATATACACTTCGCGGTCAAAATATATCTGATTCAGGCATTCCTCTATCTGGTCCAGGACCGTCTCCCGTACTGCACTGTCTGCCGGAATTCTCATCTTTAATCCATGGTTTCCAATACATTTAATCCGAAAATAAAAATCGGTATCCCGCTCCGCCAAATCATCCAGACAGACCAGCAGCCGGTTATTCCCCTTTTTAAGCGATACGGTAATCTGTGTGCGCTTTACAAGGTTTCGGGTAAAAGGAGTAAAATCCGTCACAAAACCTTCGTTGACCCATAAAGTAATCCCGCCGCATGTCTCCAGCTCAAACACCATTTCATCCGCTGATTCCGAATACAATTCCACATAACCGTACATCCGCAGATATGTGGGTTCATAATAAAAACCGGATGCATCGACTCCTGTATTACCAAATGGAAAATATACGCTCAGCGGCTGCCTCTGATTAAACACAGTGACCTGATCCCCATTTTTACAGTCATGCAGGTCAAGGTATTCCGGCAATGATTTTCTCCTCTCAGATACAAATTCGTTTCGGCACGGATTTTCATGGATCGCAAAACCTTTTTTCAGCCACTCGTTTACCCGTCCCTGCAATACTGCCTTTTCAAACTGCTGCCTCTTCGTATATACGCCGGTTATCAGGAAACGGTTTATGTACCCTTCTGCAAACAGCGGATATTCTAAATAATTCATTTCTTATCCTCCAGAATCCATTTATCCTTTTACACCGCCGGCAGTCAGCCCGCCAATGATGTATTTTTGAAGCGTCAGAAATACTATGATTACCGGGATCATGGAAATCACCGACATCGCCAGAAGACTGTTCCAGTCCACGGAATACTCTCCCGAGTAATTGGCCAGAGCAAGCTGTATGGTGTATCTTGCCTTACTGTTAATCACCAGTTTGGGCCAAAGATAATCGTTCCACCGCCACATAAAGGAAAAGATACACAGCACAGAGACCACCGGTTTTGCCAGAGGAAGCATGATCCTCATAAAAATGTTAAATTCTGATGCTCCATCGATGCGTGCAGCCTCCATATAGGCATCCGGGATTCCCACATAATACTGCCGGACCAGAAACACTGCTGTTGGAGACGAAGCTGCCGGAATAATGAGTCCCCATAAGCTGTTATACAGATTGGTCGCCACAATAACTTTAAAAATCGGTATCATAATTACTTCCAAAGGAACCATTAGTGTCGCCAGCACAATTCCAAACAGAATTCCGGCTCCCTTAAATCTGTATTTTGCAAAAGTATATCCCGCCATCACATTAAAACAGACTGTCAGAAACGTAGTCGTGATACTGACAAACGCCGTGTTGATGAAATAACGTCCGAAATCCCCTTTCTGCATAGCGAGAATATAGTTATCCAGAGAAGGATGGTTTCCAAATAAGGTTGGCGGCCACTGAAACAGTTCTCCGGGGCTCTTAAAGGAAGAACAGATCACCCAGATGATCGGCATCAGAAATATGAACACCAGAACCGCCAGCAGAATCCATTTAAGTAATGTCTGACACGCTGATCTGATCTTTTTATTCCACATCCTGCTCACCTCCTCTGTTCACCTTAAACTGTACGGAAGTAAACATCGATAATACAAGGAACAGAACCATCGTCATCGCACTGGCATACCCCATCTGGCTCTTTTCGAATCCGGTTTCCTGTATGGTCTGTACCATAAATTTGGTTGCACCCGCGGGTCCTCCCTGTGTCAAAGCAAAGACGAGAGGATAGGTTTTAATAACATTAATTGTGGACAGGACAATGACCAGTAAACTGGTCGGTTTCAGCAAGGGAAGCGTAATATACCAGAACTGCTGCCAGGCTCCGCCGCCATCGATCCGTGCCGCTTCATAATAGGTCTGAGATATTCCCTTTATACCAGACACAAACATCACCATATAATATCCCGCCATGCTCCATACAGTCACGAGAATAATAACCATCATCGCATTTCTCGCATCGGTCAGCCATTTAACCGGAGACTTTTCCATCAATGTCAGAAGATAATTCACCACGCCAAAATCTTCCCCCAATAAAAAACGCCATGTCAAACCTACTACAATACTGGAAATCATGGTTGGCCAATAAAAGACTGCCCGAAAAAAGTTGCTTCCTTTTATCTCCCCTGTCAACAGCACGGCAAGTCCCAGCGCCGCCGCATAAATCAATGGAACGGAAAATGCGGTAAACAGAAGCGTGTTAGCAAATGATTCCCAAAAATTCTTATCTGCCGCCAGCTTTAAGTAGTTCTGAAAACCGATAAATTTCTGTGGATTTACCCCATCCCACTTCGTCAGTGAAATCCATACTCCATTCAGCGCCGGATAAAATAAAAACACACCGAATACCAGCAGTGTAGGCGCCAGCATTAAATAGGGAAATATTTTGCGTTCAAAACTTTTCATCTCTTTATCCTTCTCCTTTTACAAAATGTTTGATTCTAAAATATGTGTAATCACCTCCCTTGCAGTTCATCGTCATTTGCTACATTTTTTCTCTTTATACCATCAATTTATTGGTATTGTAAACAAAAAAACGATACTTTTTTTTGCAGATTGTGCCTTTTTTTTGCATTTTATTCGTTTTACAATAATTATTGATTTTACGATCTTCACAAAAAATAAGAAGAAAGGAAAAGATGCTTTTACAGCTTCTCTTCATTTCCTCTTCTTCACTGGCTAAATCGTCTGTTTCTTTCGATACTGTATCGGGCTGTATCCAGCTCTGCTTTTGAACGCTCTGGAAAATGAACTGACATTCTGATATCCAACAGCCTGACTAATCATCTCAATAGAACAGTCGCTGTTAATCAAAAAGTCTTTTGCCTTTGTTATCCGATATTCCGTAATATATTCGCTGACTGTCATTCCCGATATCTCTTTAAAAATATTGTATAACTGTGTCTTGCCAATCAGAAATAATTTGCATACATCATCCATACTTAATTCTTCGTTATAATGACTTCCGACGTATTCATAGATATCATAAACAATCTGGGCATGGTTCTGATAAGTAATAGAATCACGGGCGCCATACTGCTCGAGAGACAGATCATTGATAAGCAGAAGACATTCCCCCAATAGAAATTTCATGTGCATCTTTTTACTGCCGGGTGTGAGGCCTTCCTCCTCTTTTGCGTCATGATACGCAATCATCTTATTTAACAGATGCGTAAATCCCTGCCAGTGTTCCTTCGGCACTGTCAACACTACAGGCCTGTTGTCCGATCTGGGCAGGAAACATTCCAACAGATTAAGCTCCGGTGTAGAGAAATCAGAGATATAGCCCGGCGAAAAGTAAATGACGTAACGGTCACAGGTCCCCGAATCCTCCTGCAGAAAATTATAATGGAGATCCATCTGATTAAACAAAATAATCCCATTTTCCGGGACATCTATCACTCCGGACTCGAACCTGCATTTCAAATTACCAGTCTGGGCAAATACTATCTCCAGTTGTTTATGCAGGTGAAAATTTCTCACCTCCAACTTCTCCGTAATCTTATGCTTTATGGAAAATTCTCCTGGCAGTTTTTCCGTATATCTCGCATATGCTTTATCCATTTCGTACCTCCATGCCACTTATCTGTTTATTTTACCATGAACAGCCGATTCGTGGAAGACCTCATTCCGTGTTTCCTTATGCAACGGTAAAAATGCAAAAAAACAATACAAGCTGCAAAAAAATACATTTCCGAATTGTTTATAATTCGTGTAAAGGAAATCGAAGGGGAGTGAATGGAGATGATTGTTGATGAACTCATTAAAAATACTGACAAGGCTGCGTTAATACTTCACAAAATAAAAGACAGGACTAAAGACAAGCTGACTGTAGAGGACCTGCTCCCTTCCCTGCGTCAGGTCGTTTACCTGAAATTGATGACTACAGACAATACTGACACTGACTTAAAAAAATTGATCATTCAAAGTATCAGACTCCAGGATATAAGGATGCAGAATCTGCCGAAGGAAGCTGTTGGGCAAATTCTGCAAAAACAGGATTGTCACCGTACCAGCCTGATCGCACACAAAAAAGTTTTGCTCTTTCTTTTTATTGAAAAGGAGCTTGGCATTACGCTGGACGACGATGAAGCAGCCGCAATCTGGACTATAGAAGAACTGGTGGAAGCCCTGCTTCCTCATTTGAAAGGAGATGACACACATGGATGCTAGTATGATCCGGCAGCATTTTCCTATATTCTCAAAGCTGGAGAAGCCCTTTATCTATTTCGACAGCGGCGCTACAACGCAGAAACCCGAAGCGGTCATAAACAGACTGGTTCAATACTATTCCTATGAGAATTCCAATATTCATCGCGGCAATTATCCATTGAGCAATCATGCATCTGACATGATCTGCCACGCCAGAGAGACTGTTCAGAAGTGGCTGCATGCGGAATTTTCAGATGAAATCGTGTTTACCAAAGGGTGTACAGAATCCATTAATCTGGTTGCCTCTTGTGCATTCCATACCTGGATACAGCCGGGAGACAATGTAATTGTTACAGAACTGGAGCACTCTTCTAATTACTATCCCTGGAACTATCACTGCCTGCAAAACCATGCTGAGCTCCGGACTGCAAGGGCCACCCCGGATGGCAGTCTTGATCCTGACGCGGTACTTTCTCTCATCGATCAGCGGACGAAACTTATCGCCATAACGGCCATGTCCAATGTGACTGGATTTCGTCCTGACATTAAGCAGCTGATTAAAGAAGCCCACCGGCGGCAGATACTGGTTCTGGTAGATGCGGCCCAGGAAATAGCACATAATCCGCTTTTTGTAACTGAGTCTGACTGCGATTTTCTCTGTTTCTCGGGACACAAGGTATATGGACCAATGGGGATAGGCGTTCTTTATGGGAAGCGGGAATGGCTGAATAAAATGGTCCCCTACCAATATGGCGGCGGCATGGTAAAAGAAATGGAGCAAGGGGAAATTTCCTGTCGGTCTGATTCTGGAAAATATGAGGCGGGAACTCAGAATTTAGGCGGAGTGCTCGGCTTGGAAGCTGCCTTTAACTATCTCAGTGAGCTTGATTTCGAGCTTCTGAGAAAGCATGAAAAAGAACTTTCCTCCTATCTCAGAGAGTGTATGGACAAAATTCACGGGGTACATATTATTGGAAACACTGCCGATTCCCCTGTTCTTTCCTTTGAAACAGATTATTTGGGCGCCTATGATGTAGGAGTATTACTGGCAAACGCAGGTATCTGCATCCGCAGCGGTTCTCACTGTGCCTATCCTCTGATGAAACGCCTCGGAAAAGAAAACATCTGCCGGATATCGCTGGCAGTCTACAATACGAAACAGGAAATAGATATTCTGG
>NZ_JBKVCZ010000113.1:0-20911 GCF_046966825.1 Hungatella sp.
TGTCATGAGTTCCCGAAACCGTCGTATACGGGATTTTAAATCTGGATTTTTCTGAAACCCAGTCCATTTTTTCAATAATTTTTCGTTCTGCCTCGCAGGTCCAGTCCATCTCATTCTCACTTTCTGATGTCAAGCAGTCTTTAAAGCCGGGTATGGAACAGCCCGCAAAACGGATCCACCGGATTTTTCCCTGTAAACCGGCTTCTCCCCATTATTTTTTCGACTATGGCATCGATTACGTATCTGCTGGGTGTATAACCATTGATGTACGTCCTGACCTTTGGCACATCCAGGAGCATATAAGGGTTATCCACAGATATAAAGAGTGTCGGGATTTCATAAATGTATCTGGGTGTGTTGCATCCGCCCGGCGCGGTCCAGGAAATTCTGGAAACATTGTCACTGCCGGAAGTTTTCACGCTGCAGTAATACAGAATCAGGTCAAACCGCTTCGTCATGCTCTCTATGCTGTTCCCAATTGGAAGCAGATCTTTTCTGGAAGCATCGTAGACGGTCACTTCAAACCCTTCTCTCTCCAGCAGCCCGGCCAGATACTCCGCCTGATTGCAGATGGGATCGTGGTAACCGCCCTTGTCGCCCAGGACATGGAGCAGGATCCGTCTCTGCGTTTTGGGGCTTATGGGGAGCAGGTTCTGGGTGTCCTTAACCAGGGTAACCGACCGGTCCGCACACTCCCTGGCCAGATTGCGGTTATCCTCGCGTTCAAACACCTTCAGCGCCTCATCTCCCGGAAACAGGGTTCCCTCCTCCATCTTTTTATGAAGCTTTAGATGAGCCTTCAATGCCAGAATCCGTGCAACCGCTTCGTCCAGACGTTCCCTGCTGATGGTCCCGTCTGCTGCCGCGTCCAGCACGTACTGGTAATCTTCTTTTAAATCCAGGGTAAACAGGATCATATCACAGCCTGCCGCCACCGCAAGGGGCAGGGCATCTCTTCTGGCCATGGTCTGCATGAATCCGGTCATCGTCGTAGCATCCGTCACCACCAGCCCGTTAAATCCCAGCTGCTCCCGCAGGAGCCTTGTGGTCAGATCGCAGGACAGGGAGCCGGGAAGAATCTCCTCATCCCGGATATCCGGATTCATCTTTCTGGAGTATGCCGGCAGCATGATATGGGCGGCCATGACGGTTTCCGCGCCATCCTCTATCAATGCTTTATAAATCTTTCCATAGGAGGCATCCCACTCCCTGGCCGTGCAGTCGTTGATGGTGGTTACCATATGCTGGTCCCGTTCATCCCGCCCGTCTCCGGGCCAGTGCTTCAAGCATACGGCCATACCGTTTTCCATCTGTCCTCTGACAAACTCCCTGGACATCTGAAGGACCGTTTCCTGGTCGGAACTGAACACTCTCGTATTCGTAATGGGATTGTGATAATTCGTGTCAATATCCAGAATCGGCCCAAAGTTCCAATTGGCTCCGGTTGCCGCCGCCTCCTCCCCACAGACCCGCCCCAGCTCATACGCCCATCTCTTATCTCCGGCTGCCGCGATCTGCATCTGCGTCCCGAATAAAGTGCCTTCTTTGCAGATCCCATCCGCTCCCCGCTCGAGATTGGACGCGAACAGCAGAGGAATCCCGGTTCTGGCCTGAAGCTTTTTGAAATTTTCTTTTACTTTCCTCGCCGGAAAAACATCGGTCATATAGCCGCCCGGATAAAAGCCCAGGGCATCCATTTCCGCGGCCATCTCTTCCACCGGTTTATCCTTGATTAAAATACAGAACAGATGGCTGACCTTCTCTTCCACGGTCATCTTCTTCATACAATCCTGTACCCATGCAATATCACTCTCATCCAGGAAGAATGGCTTTGCCTTAAAATCCACGTTCATACCGTACGCTCCTTTCTTATCCCTTGACACCGGAGGATGCCAGACTCTGCTCGAAGAAACTCTGGAAACACAGGAATACGATCAGGATCGGTATAATCGAGATGACCGATGCCGCCATGATCGGCCCGTACTCTGCCGTAAACTCGCTGATCATGTTGCGCATTCCCAGCTGAATCGTATACAGTTCCCTGGAGTTGATGTAGATAAGCGGAGCCAGAAAATCGTTCCATACGGACACAGAGGTCAGGATCACCAGCGTTCCGATTACCGATTTGGAAAGAGGCATGATGATCTTGGAATAGATGCCGAACTCATTCAGGCCGTCAATCCGCGCCGCCTCGCTCAGTTCATTGGGAATTCCATCGAAGAACTGCTTCATCAGGAATACGCCCATGGGGTTAAACGCCTGAATCAGGATCAGCGCCATATGGGTATTGGTGAGTCCGAATATCTTGATAACGGAAAACTGAGGAATCATAACCACCTGGTAGGGAAGCATCAGGGTTGCCAGGTACAGGATGAAGATCTTATCTCTCTCCGGAAATACCAGCTTGCTGAATGCGTAAGCCGCCAGGCTGCACGTCACGATCTGCAGAATGGTAATCACCACCGTCAGCTTCAGTGTGTTAAAAAACAGCTGCGGATAATTGGCCTTATTCCAGATATAGGAGTAATTTTCCAGTTTCAGATTCTGAGGGATCCACTGGATGGGGAAATTGAAGACTTCCAGACTGTCTTTAAAGGAAGAAGACAGCATCCAGAGGAACGGAAGAATCATAGTTAAAGACGATGCGATGACGACCGTATACTTGACAATCGATAAGAACAGCGCAAGTCCGGTTTTTTTCTTTTTTTCTGCCATGCTCTCTCCCTCCTAATCCTGTTTTTGACGTTTGAACTGAATCAGCGTCACCACTAAGATACAGGCAAACAGTACCATAGCCTCTGCCGATGCGTAGCCAAACTTGTAATTCTGGAATGCCTCTTTGTAAATCTGAAGCACCAGAACGGATGTAGCGCGTCCCGGGCCGCCCTTTGTCATGATGAAAATCGGCGTAAATACCTGAAACGAGTTGATGATGCACATGATGGTTATGTAAAAGGTAACCGGTTTAAGCTGTGGAATCGTAATAAACCGGAAGCGCTGGAACGAATTGGCCCCGTCTACGGTAGCCGCCTCATACAGTGAGTTATCAATCCCCTTTAAGCCCGCCAGATAAATGATCATATAGTATCCGATTCCTTTCCAGATAATCATGATCATCACAGCCAGCAGCGCCCAGTCCTTATCCGACAGCCACGCGGGAACATTTTGAAGGCCAATGCTGTGCAGGATCTGATTTAAGGGGCCGTTCTTGGAATAAAGAAACTGCCATACAACCGAAATCGCAACAATAGAGGAAATATGCGGAAAGAAATGCGCCGCACGGATTGCAGAAGAAAACTTAATGCCGGAATCCAGAATAAATGCCATAACCAGCGACAGCATGATGATAAACGGCACGGTCCCCACCGTATAAATAATGGTATTCCAAAGGGATATCGTAAAGTTTGAATCGCGAAACAGATTGATATAGTTTTTAATTCCCACAAACTTAGCCGCACCGGATCCGTCCCAATTCGTAAAGCTTAAACCGATTGCCCAAACAGCCGGTATTAAGGTAAAAACTGCAAACCCGATGATATTTGGCAGCAAAAAACAGAACGCCATCTTCCTGTTCCGGTTGACCACTACCTGGTTCGACTTGTATACTGCTGTCGTTTTTGCCATATCGTCCCTCCTTGTTATAAGCACTTCGCGGCGTTCCCTGGCCGCTTACGTGCAATACATGTCATCTCGCTCAGCGCGTGACGCTTTTTAAAGTCTGAGCCGGCAGACTTGAATGCTGCACTGCGTAATATGCGGCGCAGTGCAGTGCTCAAAATATCATACCGGCTCAGGAACCACCCCTTAGTTCTGAGACAGAATCTCTTCACGGCGGGTATTTAAGTTATCAGCCATCTCTTCCGGAGACTGGTTGTCTGTAAGAACAAGCTCAAGTTCTTCGTTTACTGCACTTGACATCTGGCCTAAATTCACGCTTGCCTCTCCAAGGCCGTAGCTGATATTGTCCGTCAGCGCTTCCATGGATGATTCGTCAAGCCCTGTGCTCTCTTTAAATGTGGTCATAATCTCGTCTGACATGTATCCCGGAACCAGCATGGATTCTGCAACGATCTTTGCGCCCTCTTCTCCGCAGAGAAACGTCATCAAATCCCATGCCGCATCTAATTTTTCCGTCTTAGGATTGATCAGTACCGGCGTAGAGGTTGCGAAGCCCTTCTTCTCGGTTCCTTCCCAATAAGGAGATTTCACAATGCCGTATTCAAATCCAAGATCCTGTGCTTCCAGAAGCTGCGTCATCCAGGAACCGTTATACAGCATGCCCCATTTCCCCTGGTAGAAGTAGGTCTGATCCTTCGACATAGAGACAGACTCCGCATAGTCTTCCCAGACACCGTCTTTCATCGCTGCCATAACCTTTGAAGCTGCCGGCACCAGCTCATTAAAATCGCTGGAGGTAATATCAAACCCGTTTACGGCTCCGACGAGACACGGTGCGATAAATCCTGGTTTTGGATAGAACGCACATCCATAGACATCGTCATGGCTTAACTGCTTTCCGAGTTCAAAGAACTGCTCCCATGTCATATCATTGGTGGGATATGCAACTCCTGCATCATCAAAAATCTTCTTATTATAATAGATCACCCAGTCATTGGTCCGGAACGGAAGGGCATAGAGGCCGCCGTCAATCACATAATGCTGTTCCAGAACGGTTCCGTAAGGGGTGAGATCAAATCCCTTTTCTTTTGCTGCGGCATTTAAGTCGAGGGCAAAATTCTTCTGCACCAGCGTCGGATAAGAAGTATTGGATTTTGCAAAATATACGTCAATGTCATCGCCGGAAGCCAGCATCGTGGTAAGCTTTGTCTCGTAATCGTTGGCCGGCGCGTTGATGACCTCCACTTCAATATTGGGATATTTCTGGTTAAATGCCTCCATCATGGCCGGGTATACAGAGCCCTCCACGTCATAGTCCCAAAGAGCCAGCTTTAACTTCGTCTTTTCTCCTGACACCTCTTTGCTTTCTCCCGCCGCTGCTGCCGCAGACTCAGTCGCCGGAGCTGCTGTTGTGGTCTCTGTCTTCGTTCCGGTACCGCTGCATCCTGCAAGAACTGTCACTGCGGCTGCGGCTGCCAGCATTACACTTACGTTTCTTTTCTTCATGTGAATAATCCCTCCATTTTGAATGCCAATAAAAACCGCCAATCTTTTTTACGATCATTTATTGGTTTTACGATTGTTTTGTACGTTCATTATATTCTTTTATGTACGTTATGTCAATAGTGTTAAGAAATCTTTTTCGTTTCTTGTTGTTTTTATGCGTTTTTTCGCCTTATATTGTTCATTCAAGTACTTTTATGAATTATATTTTTATTTTTTATAGCGATATGTGCGATCTTCTATTGATTTATTGTACATTTTTTGGTATGCTGTCCCTGTATTCTCAAGTTCTTTCTATTTTTTCGTTCATTCAGGAGGATTATATGAACGTTTTAGTGATTGATGTTGGTACTTCCAGCATGAGGGGGATTTTATACGATGTGCACGCAGCAGAACTGAAAAAGATTCAAATTTCCTATTCCCCGTTCTATATTGATCAGATTTGTGTAGAGCAGAATGCTTCTGACTGGACCTCGGCACTGATCCGGATCTGTTCCGGATTGGCGCAGGCCGCCAAAGAAGAAAACAGGAAGATTGATGTGCTGTCTCTCACCTCACAGCGATCCTCCGTGCTTCCTCTGTCGAAGGATATGGAACCGCTGTCTCCGGCAATCATGTGGCAGGACAAACGCACAATGTCTCTCTGCCATGATTTAAAGAAGTCTGATCCTGTCATAATCCAAAAGGCAGGAAGCCGGATTAATCCGGTTTACTCCGGCAGTAAAATGGCCTGGATCCGCAGGAATCAGCCGGAGCTGTTTGAACATGCGGCAAAACTGGCGGTCATTCCCGATTATCTGGTATGGTTTATGACGGGTACTCTGGTCACCGACCATACCTACGGGAGCCGCTCTCTTCTCATGAATTTGGGAACCCGGGAGTGGGATGAGGAGCTTCTGCGGCTCTTTGAACTCCCCCGCTCCAAGCTCTGTGATCTCATATCTCCCGGCACTGTGGCGGGACACATATCCGGCCCATTTTCGCGGCTCACCGGACTTTTGGAAGGGACGCCGCTCATATCGGCCGGAGGCGATCAGCAGTGCTCCGCGCTGGGCCAGGGGGTGATCCGCCACGGAGACGCCCAGATCACGACAGGTACCGGCGCTTACATCATCAGCGGCTGCGATGAACTTCCTGTGATTAAAGGCAGCGAAGTCATCGCGGGCGTCAGTGCAATACCGGGGAAATACGTTTTAGAGAGCAGTATTCTGGCCTGCTGTTCCGCCTTTAACTGGTTTCATAACGCCTTTTATCCTGACAGCGACCACGGCTTCGATTCGATCAACCGGGAAATCCTGGATTCGCCTCCTGCGGCAGGCGGCATCATCGCTCTGCCTTATTTTCAGGGGCAGGGGACGCCAGACTGGAACAGCATGGCCACGGCCTCCCTCCTGGGTCTCACGCTGTCCTCCTCAAGAGGGGATATGGCCAGAGCCATCTTAGAAGGGATCTGCTATGAGATAAAGGTCAATATGGAGTGCATGGCACGGTATCTTCCTGCCCCCTCGTCCATTGTCTTAAGCGGCGGCCTTACGAAATGCCCGTCCCTGGCGCCATCCCTGGCCGGAATCCTGGGTACGCCGGTCACCCAGTACAGCAATCCGGAGTCCACTGCCTTAGGCGCATGGATGTCCGCCGCCGTAGCCACCGGGCTGTATCCCGGCTGGGAAGAAGCCTTTCGGGCCGCCCGGGCCTCCGATGCCGTTACGCAGACACTCCCGGAAAACAGGGACAACTACAAAAAAGGATACAGTCTGTATCAGGAATCTTATTCCAGACTGTATCCTTACACTTAAATATTCTGTTATCTGTCCTTACCTGTCAATCGGTAACGTGGCCCTTCAATATGGTCACGTTATCTTTTTCCAGCCTTGACGTAACTGCCTCGTCGGCCAGCTCGTCCGTAACGATATGGGTAATCTGATGGGTATCCGCGATGATAAAATTATGCAGCTTGCCGATCCGCTTATGATCCGCCAGTATGACGACCATATCCTTTGCCCGCTCGATCATCAGGCTGTTTACCATGGTTTCCTGAAGCACCGCCGTGCTGATCTCGCCTTCTGCCGTGATCCCGCTGACTCCGATGAAGCACTTGTTCGCCCGGATCTTCCGTATGGTGGCGAGTGCAAAATCCCCTACCAGGGAACATTTCGTTCCGTGCAGCTCTCCGCCGGTCAGAATAATGCTGACCAGCGGATCGTGACTGCTGGTAATGGCATTTCCATTATTCGTTATTACGCTGACCCGCTTGCCGGATATATAGTCCAGCATTAAAAGAGCCGTCTTACTGCTGTTGACGAATATTATATCGCCCTCCTCAATCAGTTCTGCAGCCTTCTTTGCAACGACTCTTCTGTAATCCGTCGTTCCGTCCTGACCGGTGGCAGGCGGGACATCCAGCGTCGGATCTTCAAAAAGGGTGCCTTCTATCAATTTTGCACCGCCGTAATGGCGTTTCACAAATCCCTGATTTTCAAATTCAATCAAATCCCGTCTTATGGTAAGCGGTGAGACTCCCAGTTCATTGGCTAATTGATCGACCGATACTTCTTTCTCTTTCTGCAGTCTCTGTAAAATCGTCTGCTGCCTTTTTACAATGACACCCTTTTTGTTTTTCACTTCGACAACCTCTTATATCCTGTTATAGTTTCGTTTCCCGCCTTCCGCAGAAGACATTTTCACTTAAAATACATTTTCCTGATCGTTTCATTCAGACGCATCGCATTTCACGAACGTTTCTTGATGAAAAAGGATTTGTTTAGAACGTTTTATCGAACGTTGCAGCAAATATCTGCGGTGTTTCAGTCCAGCATTCCCCGCCAAATGCTTATATAGTACATATCATACCATATATTTCATTATTTGAACAGTTCAATAGCCAGGAACTTAAAATTTGAATTTAAAATTCCTGGCTATAAACAGTAACCTATAATCTCTTCTTTGTTTTTGACGTTATGAATCCCAGCGCAATCGCAGCCGCGCACCCGGCCAGTTTGGACACCAGCAGAGCAGGCAGCATGTCCGGCTCGGTGCTCACGGTAAATCCCAGATGGGCGGCCAGCATGGAGGCGGAGCTCACCATATACGCCACATTGACAAGCTTGCCAAACGTGTTCATGTCCTTCATCATGACGAGCGCCGGTATGGGACTCACGATACTGACCAGCAGCCCCAGGACACTGATGCTGTCCAGCCCCATTCTGGCGCCCAGCGCGGTACAGGGCCGTTTCAGCCGGCGCTGTAAAAATTCCGTCACGGGAAGGCTGCCCAGAAGCACCACACCGATGGAGGAAACCACCGCCATGGCCTCCTCAATAGGAGCCATTCCGGGAATCACCACAAATCCTGTCATGTATGTAACCGCCGCCAGCACAAGCCCGGCGGTTATCACGGTACGGATAAGAACAGTGAACACCTCAAAGCCTTTCACCATGCCATCAGGAATGCGGAACAGACCGATTCCCAGCAGAAGGGCCAGAACCAGAACAGGAAGATTCTGATGCAGAATCTCCCCGATCCCCAGGCCGCACACAGCCCCTCCGGTGATCAGCGCCGCCGGCATGGCAGCCAGTCCCAGCATAATCCCCTTTGCAAATACAGGGCGGTCGCCCTCTTCGATCAGCCCCATCCCTACCGGAATGGTAAAGACAATCGTACAGCCAAACACAGAGGCCGCCACGATTCCCGCGTACCTTCCGATCAGCGGATTCTCCGCCAGCTCCATGGAAAGCTGATATCCGCCCATATCGATGGCCAGAAAGCTTCCAAACATGGCGGGGTCCACCCCAAGGAACCGGTAAACCGGAATGATAAGCCTTCCCAGCGTCCCCGATACCAGCGGGGCCAGGCAGATGATCCCCACCATGGACAGCGCGGTCGGCCCCAGATACTGAAAGCCTTCCTCAAATTTCTTCCCATACCCAAAACGGTTCCCCAGGATACGGTCAATTCCCCCAGCCACGGCGCCCAGCGCCATAATGATCATAATAATCCGGTTTATCATATCTCTGTCTCCAAAATCAAATTTAATCTCTCACCGGACACTGTCGGCTGTGTCTCATTGTACCACAAACACGATACTCGTGGAAGACCTCATTCGCTTTTGAGCAGGTATGAATCTTCTATTCTTTACCTCTGAATCTCAAAGAATACGCGTTTCCCGTCCTGTCCAGAATCTCCTCCAGCACACGTTTCGGCACCGCCGCATTCAGCCGGATAAATCCCAGCCCGGCTTCCCCAAAATGGCTGCCTTCATAGACGGATACCTTCGCCTCCTCTAGAAAGAACTTAACAATCTGCGTTTCCGTCATCCCTGTCTTTCTGTAATCAATCCATGCCAGGAAGGTTCCTTCCGGTTCCCTCAGTTCAAACAGCGGCATGTGTTCCTTTAAATATCCGGCCAGAAGGCTCATATTTTCATCCAGACAGCGATTTAATTCCTCTTTCCACGGTCCGCACTCCTGATATGCCGGTTTTATCACTGCCGCCGCAAATATGTTTGGATTATGGAATCCCTCCCGGTCTACCGTCGCCTTCATCGCCTGACGCATGGAATCGTCGGGTATGATCATATTGGAAAACATAATTCCCGGAATGTTGAACGTCTTCGTCACGGACTGGTATACGATCATCCTCTTCCTCATCGGTTCGGAGAGCGACAGTATGCTGCAAAACCGTCTGCCTTTCCTTATTATATCGGCATGAATCTCATCGGATAAAAGAAACAGTTCATGGCGCAGGCAGAAGGACTCCACCGCCTTTAATTCCTCCGCTTCCCAGACCCTGCCCGTCGGATTGTGGGGATTGCAGAGAATCATCATTTTCACAGAAGCATCCATCTTCGATTCCAATGCGTCAAAATTCATACTCCAGCGTGTTCCGTCCCACTCCAGCGGACTCCCGATCATGATTCTGCCATGCTTATTCACCGCATCCGTAAGGGCCGGGTAAGCCGGCGTGTGAACAATAATCCTGTCCCCCGGCTTTGTAAACGTCTCCACGGCCATGTTTAGCCCAATATTGATTCGCGGGGAAAACAGGATCCACTCATCTTCGACCCTGCATCCGTATTCTCTGCGGATCCACTCCCCCACAACAGCGGGATAACAGGACGGAAGATTGGTATAGCCATATATTCCGTGATCTGTCACCTTCCGGCACGCCTCCCGTATGGGTTCCGGCGCGCGAAAATCCATATCGGCCACACCGCAGTGCAGGATATCTTTCCCGTACTTTTCATCCATTTCATCGTATTTCGCGCAGTTGGTCCCTCTTCTGCTGATCACTTCATCAAAACAGCCTGTATTCATCTCCGCTCACCTACCCTTTTACAGAACCGGCAATCAGGCTCTGCTGCACCTGCCTGCTCAATATCACATAGATAATGATAATGGGGAACGTGGCGACCACCAGCCCGGCCCCAATGGGGCCCCAGTCTGTCGTATACTGCCCTACCAGGGACTGTATTCCAACCGTCAGCGTCCGGTATGCCGGCTTGCTGATAAACACGACCGCAAACATCAGCTCATTCCAGGACTGCAAAAACGTAAAAATAGCGATCGTGGCCAGCGACGGCTTCATCAGCGGGAGTATAATCTGAATAAAGATTTTATATATATTGCATCCATCGATACACGCGGCTTCCTCCAGCTCCACCGGAATGGAAGAGATAAAACCGGAGCTGATCATAATCGCCATCGGCACTGCGAAGGCCGAGTACGGAATAATCAGGCACCAGTAAGTATTGATTAAATGCACCTGCCGCATCATGATAAATACGGGCAGCAGCGCTGCGTGGATCGGTATGGTGATTCCCATGATAAAAATCAGCTGAAAGGTCTTCTGAAGCTTCCATTTCATCCGGATCAGGGCATAGGAAGCCATCAGAGATGCAATACAGACGATCAGAATAGTGGCCGCCGTAACGATAATACTGTTGGCCAGATAGCGCCCCACATTTCCGCCCATAAAGGCATGGGTGTAATTCTCAAAGCGCCAGACCGAGGGGAGGCCAACCATATTTCCCTGAAATATCTCCGTGTTGTCCTTCAGTGAAAACGTCAAAAGCCAGTATAAGGGGAATATCTGAAGCGCGGCCCAAAAGATCAGACACGCCTGAATGACTGCCCGGGATAAATTTAATTTTTTCATATGTCCTCCCTTACTCATTGTCACGAAATGCCCCACGAATCAGCCATGCAAAAAGGAAGCATTCCAGAATAATGAAAATTGCCATCGAGCTTCCATAACCATACATATTTCTGGAGAAAATGGTCTCAACCATCAGCGTACTCGGAAGCTGGCTCGCTCCCGCCGGTCCGCCGCCCGTCATAACGTACACAAGATCGAAGTTCTTTAAAGATCCCACCACCGCAAAGGTCACGCAGACCTTCAAAATCGGCTTCATAAGCGGAATGGTAATATGTAATGCAGTCTGAATCCCATTGGCGCCGTCGATACGGGCCGCTTCAAAAATCTCCTCTGAGATGGAGCGCACCGAGGCATACATCAGCAGCATGTGGTAACCGATGTATTGCCACAGCACCGGCACGATCACGGCAAAGATCACCTTTTTTGTGTCTCCGAGCCAGTTCCCCGTAAGCTGTTCTAAGCCCATGGATCTTAAGACCGTATTCAGAAGCCCGTACTGCGGATTGTAAATCTTCATCCAGAGCTGTCCGATCACCACGGTAGAAATCAGAACCGGAATGAAATAGACGCTGACGTAAAAACGTTCCCCCTTTACTCCTCTTGCCAGAATCAGCGCCAGGATGAGAGAAATCGGCAGCTGCACAAAGACAGATCCCGCTGCAAAAATCAAAGAATTCTTAACTGCCCTCCAGAATCCATCACTGTTGGTGAGGAACAGCTCCTTATAGTTATCAAACCCCGTAAATACCTTTTTCCCGATCCCATCCCACTCAGTGAGGCTGTAAGTCACGGACATAAAGATCGGCACGATAATAATGGTCAAAAACAGGACCAGCGCCGGAAGCAGGAAAATAAACACGGCTTTTTTATTTGACAGTACCCGGTTCACAAAAAACCTCCTATCTTTTTATGAAGGGGACTGTCTCCAGCCCCCTTTCGGTTTGGAGGCGCTCTCAAAAAACCGTTTCCGGGAGCGCTCCTCGTTTACTGATTTAATTTCTGCAGTTCAGCCACATACTGTTCCGGCGTAATACTGCCGACAAACAGCTCCTGAAGCTTGTTTAAATATACGGTTGCATCTTTTCCTTCCATCAGATTATCCCACCAGATTGTATAGCTTGTGGCGTCTTTTGTGAAATCATAGATCTCCATTAAGAGCGGATTGATTTCAGATTTATCTACGTCCACGTTCACATACGGAAGGATGCTGGAACCGATCTTGTACTTTCCGATCGCCAGTTCATAGGCAATATACTGAGCAACTTCGGTTGTAAGCTTCGGATCCCTGGTGGCTGCGCTGACCGCAAAGGCCGTATCCGGTCCGCCGGTAAAGTCTGTCACTCCTGATTTTCCATCCTTTAATACCGGGAATGGGAATACTCCGATTTTCCCCTGTACCAGGGAAGAGTCCTTATACACTCTCGTCGCCGTCCAGCTTCCGTTTAAGTACATCGGAATCTGTCCCTGAAGGAACGGAACCTCCGATTCTTCTCTTGAGATACCGGCGGAGCCATCCGGAAATGCGCCCATATCCACCAGCTTCTTCAGGCACTGGGCCGCCTCTAAGAATCCAGGATCGTCATATCCAGTCTCTTTTCCGGTGGCAGCCTTTACGCCCTCGCTTCCAACAGCCCTTAAGGCCAGAAGATCGTGATACATGGCAATCGTCCACGGTTCCTTTCCGCCTACGGTCAACGGTGTGATTCCGTTGTCGAGGAAGGTCTGGCATACTGTCAGGAAGTCATCAAAGGTCTCCGGGACTTCCAGATTCAGTTTTTCAAACATCTCTTTATTATAAAACATGCAGGCCACCGACTGGTCTGTCGTAAGCGCATACGTTTTTTCATCGAACTGGAAGCCGGTCAGGGTTGACGGCCCCAGATGTGACTTGAAATCATCGGTCAGATAATCGTCCAGCGCCTCTACCTTTCCCGCTTCGACAAACGGCTTGATGAAGCCATGGCCCCAGGTATAGAAGATGTCCGGCGTTTCATTGGCCGCGATGGCCGCCTTTAATTTCATCTTATACGCCTCATTTTCAGCCGTGTCGGATTCTATCTTTACATGGAACTTTTCTTCCGCATCTTTTACGACCTGATCGATAATTGCCTTATTTGGATCGGTATCCCCTCCGAATATATGCCACAGCTTGATCACAGGCACTTCCCCTGTATCACCACTGGCCTCCTGTGTGGTTTCCTTAGACGTTTGTGCAGCACTGGTATCTCCTCCGGCTGTACTGTTTACTGCACCCGATCCGCAGGCAGTCAGTCCCATCGCCATAGTACCCGCAAGTGCAAGTGCCATGACGGTTCTCCATGTTTTCTTTTTCATGATTCCGCTCCTCCAATATGATTTGTCTGATTCAAAAGCGCTTGTGAATGTAACTCTATTTTACACAGTTCAGCGTTTTCACGGAAGAGAGAGATTTTACTGTTTCTGGTGATTAACTTACTATTTTCCCGGTGGTTCACGTCTCATTTTCCGGCTTTGCCATTAGCCGTATAGTAAATCGCTTACTTTCTCTAGTAGATTTTTTACTTCATTTTCCGCTTTGTTTACTTTTAAAATTCACCGTGATATGATGACATAATAGCAGGGGGGATGCATTTATGGGGAAACGGAAAGTGAGCGCTTTAAATCTGTGGAACTGGGCGTTTCACAGTAAAATATCGAGAAAAATCAGCACGGTCTTTTTTGGTTTTCTGCTGCTCAGTGTTATTCTGACTTACTTTTCATACCGCTATGTATCGAAAGAATACGTCCTGTCCAACATGGAACAGCATTCCAGACAGACACTCACTTCGATCCGCTCCAACATCGTGGAAATGGTGGAAAATACCAATAACAGCTACAGCCTTCTGCTGAAAAGCGGTATCTCTGATCTCACAAAGCTTCCACTGAAACCAACTGACCGGAAATTTTATGACAATTATCTTTTTACCATCATCGACAGCTACAATCATCTCGATTCTATCTATATTATGAATCTAAAGGGGCAGCTCTATGGAGTCGATAAGTTCGGCATCAAGACGCCGGTGATTCACTCTGTCACAGAGGCCCCCTGGTATCAAAGCGCCATGGATGCCAAGGGGAGCTGTATTCTTTCGCTTCATGCCGGCAATATTTTTCTTCCCGACTACTCCGAAGATTTTCTGTCGGCAGTCCGGGTCATCAATGATTTAGAAACCCAGAAACCGATCGGCTTCTCTATTATGAACATACCGACGCGCTCCATCAACCAGATATTTGAGCACGTCTTTCAGCCATCCGATATCGAGATTACCCTGTATGACGATTCCGGGGAGATCATCAGCACCTACGGCAGTACAAAGGAAGGGGAAAATCACCACAATATCAGCCCCTTCATCGGTCCCGCGTCTGCTTACTACAGTGCCAGCGGCAAGAATTCGCTGTCGGCCGGAATCTATATTCCAGAATACCAGTGGAAATTAACCGCCACCTTCCCTCTGAAATACGAGTCCACACTGAGCACCTCCCTGCTCCAGATCTCCTTCTGGATTTTCTTCATCAATATGGTGCTCATGCTGATCTGTGTCATCGTTATTGCAAAATCGATTCAGACGCCTGTCTCCCAGATGATTCAGGCCATGGGCCGCGCGGAAAACGGGAATTTCGAACCGGTGGCCGTCCGCCATCCGAACAGCGAACTGGGTCTTCTGGAGATTCATTACAACCAATTAATCGACAGGCTTCAGTTTCTCATGGAACGGCTGGTGCAGGAACAGAAGCTGAAAAGAAAGACGGAGCTCCGCGCGCTACAGGAACAAATGAAACCGCATTTTCTGTATAACACGCTGGATACCATCGGATACATCGTGCTCACCGGAGACACCAATCAGGCCTATGACGCCATCACCGCGCTGGGCAGTTTTTACCGACAGAGTCTGAGTAAGGGGAAACAGTACATCACCCTGGAGCAGGAACTGCAGATCATAAAGGATTACACCTCCCTTCTCTCCCTGCGCTATGAGGATTTATTTACTGTAAACTATGATGTGGATGAAACGCTGTACCAGCACGAGATCATAAAACTCCTGCTTCAGCCCCTGGTCGAAAATTCGGTCTACCACGGAATCAAACCGCTCGGGGAACCCGGCACCATCCTGATATCCGTCAAACGCCAGGAGACCCAGATCTGTCTCACGGTTACCGACAACGGGGTCGGGATGGACGATCAATTGCTGCAAAGCCTGCGCTCCTTAAGCCCCTCGCCCAGAGACAGCTTCGGTCTGGCAGGCACAATTGAGCGGGTCCATATTTCTTACCCGGAAAAGGGTGCCGTGGAGCTGCTCAGCCAAAAAGGAAAGGGAACTTCTGTCATCATTAAAATACCGTTTTAGGAGGTCTGCCGATATGTATCAGCCACAGCCCATAAAAGTGATGCTTGTAGACGATGAAGATAAAATGAGGGGACTGCTGCGGATCTGCATCCCATGGGAGGAACTGGACTATGTCATTACGGATGATGTATCCAGCGCAAACCAGGCATTGGAGCTGATTGCCGAACGAAAACCGGATGTCATCATCACCGATATTGAAATGCCGTTTATCAACGGCCTGGACTTTGCAGAAATGGTTCTGGAAGAATATCCGCACATTAAAATCATCATTCTTACCGCCCACGATGAATTCGACTACGCCAAGCAGGGGCTGGAAATCGGAATATCGAGTTTTCTTTTAAAACCCATTAAACGTGAGGAACTGATCCGGACCGTGACCGATATCCGCAGCTCCATCCGGGAAGAGCAAAAGAAGCTCTATCAGCACGAACTCCTTCAAAAGAAGCTGAACGAAAACCGTGACTACATAATCCAGAATTTTTTCAGCAACATGATGGTCAGCAGCCTCCCCTCCGATTACCTTTGGGAAAATTTGAGCTATTACCAGATACCGTTGCATCGTGACTCCGGTTTCTATAATATCCTTCTCCTGACGCTGAATGTCAGCCAGGACATTGAAGAAAGCATCATGCAGCAGTTCCAGTGCCGGGAAATCATCCAAACGGCAGCGGAGCGGCTAAGCGGCCTCCTGGTCTTTCAGGATATTCATATGAACCTGGTCCTGCTGACCGAAAACAGAAAAATCAACTTATACAATTACGGCTTCCATTTTTCTACCCTGCTGAAGGACAAGCTGGGGATCAAATCGTATGTGGGCGTCGGGACGCCGGTGGAGCGCCTCGAGGATATCCGCAGCTCCTACCGTCAGGCCTACCAGAACTCCCAGGTCGCCAAATACAGCCATAACAAGTCATTTCTGGCCAATCCGCCCCAGGAACAGAATCAGCAGGAATTACAGAATTTAATCAATACGGTGACGGAAGAGCTTCCCTTGTATATGCAGCTTCCCCAGGAGGATACCGCTCTGCGGCGCGTTGATGCGGCCTATGATTCGCTGGAACGAATCCCCAGCCATGTTCTCTCCGATGTCATGGTGCTGTCGCTCTCCATCGTAAACATCGTGCTCGCAACACTGAGAGACAAGGGAATCTCCTACAATGAAATTTACAATACGGATCACCTGCCCTACACGCATATCCTGAAGCTGACCGATGAAAAAGACATCCGGCAATACGTCCTTCAGATGGTGCGCTTCACGCTTTACCAGGTAAATCTATATACCGATGCCAAGGGAAACAAGCTCATCCACACGATTTTGCAGTATCTCAACGAAAATCTGTCCACATCGACTCTGACGCTGAAAAAAATCGCGGAGATCAATTACGTCAATCCGTCCTATCTAAG
This sequence comes from Hungatella sp., assembly GCF_046966825.1. Taxonomy (NCBI): domain Bacteria; kingdom Bacillati; phylum Bacillota; class Clostridia; order Lachnospirales; family Lachnospiraceae; genus Hungatella; species Hungatella sp. The sequence continues at coordinate 17,043 of NZ_JBKVCZ010000113.1, forward strand.
CCGGATTTTCAAGGAAGTCACACAGATGAATTTTGTAGACTACTTAGCGAGCCTGCGGATTGAGAAAGCGAAGAGACTGCTTCAGACCGGCAATCTCCGGATTTACGAAATTGCAGAATCGGTCGGCATCAGCGACCCCAACTATTTTTCGAAGCTGTTTAAAAAATATACAAATATGACACCGGCACAGTACAAAGAAGAGACACACCGACAGGAGGATTATTAATATGACCGATTTTTCAATGTTGTCCGACTATATCATCGGCATACGGAGAACGCTTCACAAGCATCCGGAGCTGAGCGGCCAGGAATTTCAGACCCAGCAGTTAATCAGAAGTGAACTGGACAAACTGGGTATTCCACACCGTACACTGCATGAAACCGATATTCTGGCTGAGATTGCCGGTTTGCAGACGCGCCCGGGGGAAACCACTGACTTACCGCCTGAAAAGCACAGTAAAACAGTTCTGCTGCGCGCCGATCTGGATGCCCTTCCTATTACGGAAAATTCAGACGCGCCCTATGTTTCACAGTCTCCCGGCGTCATGCATGCCTGCGGACACGACTCCCATACGGCTATGCTGCTGGGGGCGGCAAAGCTTCTTTGGGACAGCCGTGACCATTTTTCCGGCACCGTGCGGCTCATGTTTCAGCCGGCGGAGGAAACCGGCAGAGAAACCAGAACGCTGATCGATCGCGGGATGCTTGACGGAGTGGATACTGTATTCGCGATCCATGTGGCGCCCGATCTTCCAACGGGAAAAATCTGTATTCTGCCCGGCCCCTGCATGGCAGGTGTAGATGACTTTTCCATCCGCCTTACCAGCCCCGGAGGCCACGGCGCGACGCCCCATCTCGGATCGGATACGCTCCTTGCCGGCGCCCATCTGGCTGTCAATCTTCAGCAAATCGTCAGCAGAGAAATTGATCCGCAGAAACCGGCTGTCCTTACCATCGGAATCTTCCAGGCCGGCACAAAGGTCAATCTGCTGGCTCAGGAAGCTGTATTATCCGGAAATATCCGTTTCTTCGACAAGGAGCTCAGCGGTTATTTTAAGGAAGCCCTTACCCGTTACAGTGAACACACAGCCGCGATGTACCGCTGCTCCTCTGAAGTCACCTACACGCCGTCCCTGCTCCCGACTGTCAATGATGCCGCCTGCTGCGGCACGGCAAAACACGCGGCCATGACCGTGTGGGGGGAAGACAACTTAATAAAACGTCCAGCCAGCATGACCTCTGAAGATTTCTCCCGATATTTAGAGGCGGTCCCCGGCGTCATGGTATTCTTAGGAACGAGTGACGGAACCCAGAAAACCTCCTGGCCGCTCCACCACGAGTGTTTTGATCTGGACGAATCGGCTTTACTAAATGGCTGCCGCCTCTATGCGGCGTACGCTTGGGAATGGCTATTTCAATAGCTTTCGGTTCGCCATCACAGCCATGTATAAACTTTTTACTCTCAAGTATTGATGTGAGCAGAAATTTCTATTATAATAGGCTGAAGAATATGGAACCGCTGGCAAGAGTACACAAAAAGGCAGATTCCAACATCTGCGCAGAAAGAGGAGAACCAATGTCAGACAAACTCACACGGTGTGACTGGGCCGCCCACGATATACTGAACCAGGAGTATCACGATAACGAATGGGGGAAACCCGTTCACGATGACAGAACACTATTTAAAATGCTGATTCTGGAGGGTATGCAGGCAGGTTTAAGCTGGATTACCATCCTGAAGAAGCGGGATGCCTTCATAAAGGCCTTCGATGATTTCGATCCGGCCATCATCAGTACATACGGCGACGAGAAGATCGAAGAGCTGATGCAGAACGCCGGAATCATCCGAAACCGTTTAAAGATCAACGCGGCCATCACCAACGCCAGGGCATACTTCGTGTTGTGTGAAAAATACGGTTCCCTGGATCAGTTCTTATGGTCCTATGTGGATAACAAACCCATCAAAAATGCCTGGGAAACCATGTCTGATGTCCCTGCCAGCACTCCGTTAGCAGAAAAAATCAGTAAGGATTTAAAGAACCTGGGATTTAAATTTGTAGGCCCTACCATTATTTATGCCTACATGCAGTCGGTCGGGCTGGTCAACGATCATATGACCTCCTGCTTCTGCTATAATCGCGAAGAGTAGAGAAATGGTTAGAGCATGGCTTCCGGATGCATGTGTGATGCAAGGCGCTGCTGCAATTATCTGGTGCTCGGACGCCAGAGAGTCAAAGGCCGTATCAAAGTCATTCTCGTTGGAGAAACTTTAGGATTTTAAAAAGAAGCGCTTTTCCGGTGCAACCATGACCGGAAAAGCGCTTCTTCTATTTTTTGTTACTCATTATTATTCGTTATTTTTCTTTTTTACCAGCTTTTAATTACCGCTCTTTCCATCTCTACAGCAAATTCTTTGGTCCGAACCCGATCGGCAGCAATTCCTTCAGCGTAAAGATTTCATACTCCTCCCTGCTGGAAGGCAGAATAATCTGAAACGTCTCCGGGTCGCAGAATTCCATCATTACCTGGCGGCAGACGCCGCAGGGAGCCGTCAATCCTTCCGGGACACCATCCTTCCCGCCGACGATACAGATCGCAGTAAACTCTCTCACCCCTTCGCTGACCGCCTTGAAGAACGCCGTCCGCTCCGCACAGTTGCTGGGGGTATACGCCGCATTTTCAATGTTGCAGCCCTGATAGATTATTCCGTCAGCCGTGAGCAGCGCTGCTCCGACTTTAAATCCGGAATAAGGGGCGTAGGCCTTCGCCATGGCCGAAAATGCCTGGGATATCATCTCCTCAGCGGGAAGCTTTGCCCTAAGCGCAGCCATTTTCTCCGTACAATCCATAACGGCCTCCTTTCCTTTACCAAACAGTCTAGACTGTATTGCATAAACCGCAGTAACAGAGCTTAATATCCGCCGTCACTCTTCTCCCGCTTTACCAGCTTGATCATCCGGCTGGTTCCCAGGCGCTCCGCGCCCAGCTCCAGGAACTTTTCCGCATCTGAGAGCGACGAGATGCCGCCTGCGGCTTTGATCTTTACCTCTTTTCCCACATGAGCCTTGAAAAGAGCCACATCGTCAAAGGTTGCTCCCGCTTTGGAAAATCCGGTGGATGTCTTGATAAAGTCCGCGCCGGAACGGGTTACGACCTCGCACATACGGATCTTCTCCTCATCGGTGAGAAGGCAGGTCTCGATGATGACCTTTAATATCTTATCTTTGCAGCATTCCTTTAACGTGCGTATCTCCTCCTCCACGCGGTCGTATCTGCCGTCCTTCACCCAGCCGATATTGATGACCATGTCAATCTCATCGGCCCCGTTTGCAATCGCGTCCTTTGTCTCATACGCTTTTACCGCGGTCGTGGAATAACCGTTCGGAAAACCGATCACCGTGCAGACCGCCATGCGGTCCTTCATATATTCCTTCGCCTCCTTCACATAGGAAGGGGGAATGCAGACCGACGCGGTCCCAAATTCCATGGCCTCGTCACAGATCTTCCTGATTTCTTCCCAGGTTGCCGTCTGGGTCAGCAACGTATGATCCACATACTTTAACGTTTCTTTTCCGTCCATAATTTCCTCCTGTGCCTCCTTACAGTTCCAGAGCAATCTCCATCATCTTACCGAATCCCAGCTGGCGTTCCTCGGCGCTTAATTTCTCCTCGCCGTAGATCAGATCCGAGATTGTCAGCATACAAAGCGCTTTCTTTCCCGCAGCCGCTGCATTCATATACAGCGCGGCCGCTTCCATCTCCACGGCCAGCACGCCCATACTGCGCCACTTGTCATTTACGGTGATGTCCGCGTTATAGAAAATGTCGGAAGAAAGAATATTGCCTACCACCACATGGGTCCCCTGTGC
>NZ_JBKVCZ010000114.1:0-20648 GCF_046966825.1 Hungatella sp.
TGCGATGCCTGTCACTAAGTTGGCCGCGCCAGGGCCGCTGGTTACGAGACAGACTCCGGGTCTGCCGGTGGAGCGGGCGTAGCCGTCGGCGGCGTGAACCAGTCCCTGTTCGTGGCGGGGGAGAATGAAACGGATGCCGGTCTCCCCGTGAAGCGCGTCAAATAAGTCAATGGCCTGCCCGCCGGGATAGCCGAACAGGACTTCGACACCTTCTTCCTTCAGTGCTTTTACAAAAAGCTGTGCGCCTGTGATTTGCATGATCAATGCCTCCTTCTTAAATATAATATGAATGCAAGTACTTGCTGTCATACACGGGGTAAAATTGGTACCGCGGTTTTACGGCGGTACCGTGTATGATTCTTCACTGTTCGGGATTTTCCCACCTGCCGATTCCTTCCAGAAAGACCCTGACGCTGTCTCTGACGTAATCGTGACGTGAGATTTTGGACAGGCTGTCGTCGAAAGACGCTTTCAGAAACGTGTAACCGAAGGTCGCGGAGAAAATTGTCATGGCCCATGATTCATAGCTTCCGTGATTCAGCTTCCCCATCTCCTCCATCTGTTCAAAATACCGGATGAGAGAGGAGACGAAGGCCCTTGGAATCATCATGATGAACGGGGCCGTTTCCTCGTAGATCTGGGGCGCGCGCAGGCCGATGGAGAGGTTGACGAAATCCGGGGTTATCCGGTCCATGTACGCGTTCATGAACATCTCTAAATCGCTTCTCAAGTCCCACGTGACGTTTTCAAAGGCCAGGGGGGTGACGTCCGCCCTCCACTTTTCCTGATCAATGCCGGCCAGCACGATGTCCTTCTTTCCCGCAAATTTGCGGAAGAGCGTGCACTCGTTGACGCCTGCCTGCTTTGCAATGTCTTTTGTGGTAGTGGCGACATACCCTTTATCGCGGATCAGCTCCATGGCCGCGTCCACGATTCTCTGACTGGTATCATCCATGTATTCCACCTCCATGCAAGTACTTACTTTCATTACATTCTATCCGAAAGGAGGCGGGATGTCAAGAAAAAAAACGACAGAACTATTTGACAAAATGGCCGTTACAGAGTATAATGAACAATGTTCATATTGAAGGAGGTCCATATGAAGAAATCAGCTACTTCAAAAGAAGAGCTGCTTGCGATTGCGAAAGAGATCGCAGGCAGAGAGGGAATTGGAAATCTGAATATACGCCGTCTGGCCTCAGAGAGCGGTATCGCGATTGGTACGGTCTACAATTATTACCCTTCCAAAGGGGATTTAATCGGGGCGGTTATGGAGGATTTCTGGCGTAATGTGTTTCATGGCAGTCATTTTGACACAGAGAGCGGTGATTTTATCGGAAGTGTCCACGATATCTATTTCCGCCTGCGCGAAAACCTGGGAAGCTTCCGCGAGGAGTTTTTAAAGGAGATGGAGGTGCTCAGCCAGACCGATCAGAAGAGAGGGAGAGAGCTGGAGGCATTTTACTTAGGACATATGAAGGAAGGGATGCTCCGTATTCTGGAGCGCGACAACAGGGTGGCACCGGAGGTCTGGAACGAGACATTTACACCCGAAAGGTTCGTATCCTTTGCCTTCTCCAACATGGTTCTTCTCCTGAAGAATCAGGAGGATCCGGCTTATTTTGAAGAGATTATGAGGCGTCTGATCTATAAGACAGATGCAGACACAGGAAAGGAAGTATGACGATGCAGGCAGTAATGGAAACAATCTTTGACATTGTATATTTATGTACGGTGATTGCGCTGGGAGTGCGTATGATCACCGGAGCGGGAGAGAGAAAGCAGATTAAGCTGTTTGGAATCATGGCGGTGGTTCTGGGATGCGGCGACGCATTTCACTTAGTGCCCCGCGCTTACGCCCTCTGTACGGATGGGCTGGCGAATCACGCCGCGGCCCTTGGATTTGGAAAGCTGGTAACCTCTGTGACGATGACCGTATTCTATGTGATTCTGTACTACATATGGAAGATGCGGTACCGCGTGGAGGGAAAGAACGGTCTGACTGCCGTCGTATGGGGGCTGGCCCTTGTGAGGGTATTCCTGTGCTTCATGCCGGGCAATGACTGGTTAAGCGCCAGCGCACCGCTCTCCTGGGGGATTTACCGCAATATTCCGTTTGCGGTTCTGGGACTTCTGATGATTGTCCTCTTTTACCGAAAGGCAAAGGAGACGGCGGATTCAGGCTTTGGCTTTATGTGGCTGGCGATTACGCTCAGCTTTGGATTCTATATTCCGGTTGTGCTGTGGGCGGATACCATCCCGGCAGTGGGCGCGCTTATGATCCCCAAGACCTGCGCTTACGTGTGGATCGTGGTTATGGGATACCGGGAGATGAAACAGCCGGGACAGAGAAAGGAGAAGTAATATGACAAATGACAGAAAAAAGAAAGCAGTATTAAAGCTGGTAAACACCGCGTTGGTCTATGCGCTGCTGGCCATGGCGGGAGGTGTATTCTACCGTGAATTCACGAAGTTTAACGGCTTTTCCGGAAGAACGACGCTGGCCTTCGTGCACACTCACTTATTCCTGCTGGGAATGATCGTTTTCCTTGTGGCCGCGCTGTTTGAGTTTCATGCGGCGGTAACGGAGCAGAAGCGGTTTGGGCTGTTCTTTGGAATCTATAATGCGGGCATCGCCGTAACGGTGGTGATGCTGATCGTCAGGGGCATTGCCCAGGTGCGCGCCTTAGAGCTGAGCCGTGCCATGGATGCAGCCATATCGGGAATCGCCGGCCTCGGCCATATTATGACGGGTGTCGGGATTATCCTCTATTTCGTGATGCTGAAGAAGGCAGTCGCAGAATCGTAACGTGTTACAGCAGGGCCGGGAGGCGGACGGTTGCAAGCGGTCTCATTGTGTGTTAGAATAAAGAAATATAAGACGGCAGGGAATCATAGCTTTTCCGGAACCATAAAGGAGATCCGGCCGGGCAGCGAGCCGCTGTCAGGAATGTCATTATTTTAAGGTCAAAAGACCGTAATCTGCTCCGAAGTACATCCGCACATTTCATGTGCTTACGCCTGCGGCTTGTACATCTTCGCATCTTACGGCATCCTTTTTCGTATGATTTCCTGTCGTTTTATCTTTTGAATCCGGGCAGCCGGCTGAAAGACAGGAAGGCTGCCATGTCATTTAGAGTGAGGGACTACCTATGCACGAACCGGATTTGTGGAAATACTGCACGGCGGAGCACTGCAGGGAGATGCTTCTTTCCTTCCGGCTTCTGGAGGGGGAGGAGTGGACCGATGATAAGGTCATATCCTGCCTGTATACCGTGAGCAATCATACAGAAAAACATTATAACCGGCTGCGGATTCCGAAGAAGGGCGGAGGAGTAAGGCAGATTCAGGCGCCGGACCCGCTGCTTAAGACGATACAGCGGAATATCCTTCACCATATTCTGGAGGGGCTGGAGCTGTCGCCGTGTGCGGCGGCCTACCACAGAGGCGCGTCCATCCGGGATAATGCAGCCCGCCATACGGGCAAAAACGTGGTGCTGAAGCTGGATATCAAAGATTTTTTCGGAACTATTACGTTTTCTATGGTGCAGCAGAGGGCATTTAGCAGCAGGTATTTTCCTGTCCCGGTAGGGACGCTTCTGACCTCGCTGTGCTGCTTAAGGGACACGCTTCCCCAGGGATCGCCGGCCTCGGCCGCCATATCGAATCTGGTGATGAAGCCGTTTGACGAATACATGGAGGCGTGGTGCCGGGAGCGGGATATTGTATACAGCCGTTACTGTGATGACATGACATTTTCCGGGGATTTTGCCGCGGCGGAGGTGATCGGGAAGGTGAAAGGATTTCTGGACGCCATGGGGTTTGAACTCAACCGGTCAAAGACAAAGGTCCTTACCCGCCATACCAGACAGACGGTGACAGGCATTGTGGTCAACGACAGGGTGTCGGTTCCATCCGCCTACCGGAGAGAGCTGAGGCAGGATATTTATTACTGCCGGAAATTTGGCGTGCGGGAGCATATAAGGAGCAGGTCAGAGAAGAAATATCTGGAGCTGGGAGAGGCCGGAGAGGTGAAGTATCTGATGTCCCTGTTAGGGAAAATCGGATTCGTCCTGTCCGTAACACCCGGAGACGTCTGGTTTATGGAGGCGGAAGAGGCGGTGAAAACGCTTTTGAAAGAGTATCAGGAACAGGCTTCTTGAACCGGAGCACAACTTCTGAACAGAGTCCTGTAAGAGAATAGAAACGTGAGCAGAGAAGACGGAAAGCATGGCGTCTTCTCTGCTCATTTTTGTTTGACCGTTTTAACTGAAAATACTGCCGTATTTAGGTCCGGCGGCACTAGTATTATCTCATTAACTTCATGAGATCCTCATAAAAACCAGGATAGGAGATGTTCACGCATTCTGCCCCAAGAATCTCCGTCTCGCCTTCCGCGCAGAGCCCTGCGACGGCAAAGGTCATGGCGATGCGGTGATCCAGCAGACTGTCGATCACGGCGCCGTGCAGCGGTTTACCGCCGCGGATGATCATTCCATCCGCAGTTTCGGTCACATCGGCCCCCATGGCGGATAAGTTCTTCACCATGACTTCGAGACGGTTGGATTCCTTGACCTTTAATTCCGCCGCATCTTTGATGATGGTGGTGCCTTCCGCGAAGCAGGCCATTACCGCGATCATGGGAAGCTCATCGATCAGAGTGGGGATGATGGCTCCTTCGATGACCGTGCCGTGGAGGCTGCTGCTTTTAACCAGAATGTCAGCGGTGGGTTCTCCGGAGGCATCCTGTTCATTCATCAGCGTTATGCCGGCGCCCATGGCCCGGCAGACATGGAGAATACCGTCTCTGGTGGGATTGATCCCCACCTGGCGGATCAGCAGTTCGGAACCCGGCACCAAAAGGCCCGCGGCAAGAAATGGGGCTGCAGACGAAATATCGCCGGGAACCGTAATCTGTTTTCCGTAGAGTTCCCCGACCGGCCGGATGATGGCTGTCGTGCCCTCGCATCTCACATCGGCGCCGAAGGAGCGGAGCATGAGCTCCGAATGGTTGCGGGACACATGAGTCTCTGTCACCCTTGTCTCACCGTCCGCATAGAGTCCGGCCAGAAGGATGGCCGATTTTACCTGGGCGGACGGTATCCTGGAATGGTAATGGATGGCCTGAAGGGGCCTGCCTGTAATATGCAGGGGCGCGCAGCCATTTTGACGGAGGCTCTCAATCTGGGCGCCCATAAGGGAAAGAGGCTCTATGATTCGTTTCATGGGGCGTTTCTGTATGGATTCGTCGCCGGTCACTGTCACGTCAAAATTCTGTGCCGACAGGATTCCGGATATCAGGCGGGTGGTGGTGCCGCTGTTGCCGCAGTCCAAAACGGTATCCGGCCTTTTTAAGCCTCGCAGCCCATTGCCGCGGACGATGACGGAATCGCCGTTATTTTCGATGGCCACGCCCATCTTCTGAAAGCAGGAGATGGTGGAAAGACAGTCCGCCCCCTGAAGAAAATGGCTGATCTGCGTCGTTCCCTTTGCAATCGATCCGAACATGACGCTTCTGTGTGAAATGGATTTATCGCCGGGAATATGTACTTCACCCTTAAGCGGGCTTGCCTTTTTAAATTTCATGGTGTATCCTCCGTATGTCAATTTTCAGACACGCACCAGGTCGTAATGGTAGCGCTCTAACTGCTTCCACGCCATGTCCATGGCTTCCTTGTCGTAGAAGATAATCTTGAGCGTGCCCTCCCCGTGCTCTCTGTTGTGGTTAATGCCGATGTTCTTAATGCTGATGCCCTTGGCCGCAAGGATAACGGACAGTGTGGAGATCGCGCCGACCTCGTCCGCCATGTCTACGGTAAACGAATATTCCGGTGTGACAGAGCCCTGGTTCCGCTCGGAAATGGAGTTCCGGTAGTCCCTGGAAGTCTCGAACAGCCGGGAGAGATACTGGTTGTCACCAGCTTTGAGCTTTTCCAGAGTTCCATTTAAGGAGGCGATATACTGCTCCAGAACGGCAGCCAGAGGCGCCCGGTTCGTCATGCAGATCTGCTCCCACATCTCGGGAGACGAGGATGCGATTCGAGTAATATCCTTAAAGCCGCCGGCGGCCAGTCGTTTCATCAGACCCTCCGGATTATCGGCATCCCTGACCAGATTCACCAGGCTGGAGGCGATGACATGAGGCAGATGGCTGATGGCTGCCGTGACGGAATCGTGCTCGCGGTAGTCCAGGACGATGGGGATGGACCCGATCAGCGAAGCGACGGATATCAGCCGATCCACCGCCTCCGGGGAAGAGCTGCGGGTGGGGGTGATGATGTAGTAGGCGTTTTCCAGCAGATGATCCGTGGAATTCTCGAAGCCTGTCTTTTCCGATCCGGCCATGGGATGGCCTCCGATAAAACAGTCCTCCATCCCGAGCCGGGTGACCGCCTCGTGGATGTCGGTCTTGGTGCTTCCCACGTCGGTGATGATGGCGCCCGGCTTTAAAAATGGTTTGATTTCGGCAAGGTAGCGGGCGTTATATTCCACGGGGGTGCACAGAAAGATGAGATCACACTCGGATAACTGTTCATTGACTCCGTCGAGTATCACGTCGATCACGCCCTCATCCAGGGCGCTTAAGAGCCTGGAGCGGGTCCGCATGTATGCCATAATCTTCGTATCCGGTTTTTCACGCTTGATCCCTCTGGCTATGGAACCGCCGATGAGACCAAGCCCAATAAAGGCAATGGTGGAATCAGTCATTAAAATATCCTCCCTGCAAGTGCTGCGTAAGGTTTCAGGTTTTCGGTAAGCTGCTCAAACTGTTCAAAGGTGAGCGACTGCGGGCCGTCGGACAGCGCGCAGGACGGACACGGATGAACCTCCACGATCAGACCGTCGACGCCTACTGCGACTGCGGCTTTGGAGATCGGCTCAATGTAGGCGCGGACACCGGTTGCGTGGCTCGGATCGATGAGAATAGGCAGATGGCTCTTGGTGCGGATAACCGGCACGGCGCTGATGTCCAGCGTGTTTCTGGTGGCGGTTTCGTAGGTGCGGATGCCGCGCTCACAGAGTACGATGCGGGGATTGCCTTCGGAGGCGATGTATTCCGCCGCGTTCAGCCATTCGTCGATGGTTGCGGATAAGCCCCTCTTCAACAGTACCGGGATACCGGCGCGTCCGGCCTCCTTTAACAGCTCAAAATTCTGCATGTTGCGGGCGCCGATCTGGATCATGTCCACGTACTTCACCGCGGTCTCCAGAGCCCGTAAGCTGGTGACCTCGCAGACAATATTAAGGCCGGTCTCATCCCGGGCTTCCTTCATATACTGTAAGCCTTCTTCCTCCAGTCCCTGGAAGGCGTAGGGGGAAGTTCTCGGCTTGTAGGCGCCGCCTCTTAAAAATTCTGCGCCGGCCTTTTTTACGGCGATCGCTGTCTCGATAACCATGTCGTGATTTTCGATGGCGCAGGGGCCGGCCATCATGGTCAGCCTGCCAGGTCCGATACTGGTATTTCCGACCTCGATCACGGAGTCCTCCGGGTGAAACTTTTTGTTTACCAGCTTATACGTCTCGGTGACCGGAACGATCTTATCCACGCCCTCCGCCATCTCGATGTTGGCGCCCTGGAGCTTCGTCTTGTCGCCGACAACGCCTACGATGGTGACCTCCGTTCCTTTGGAAAGATGAGCCTGGAGGCCTTTGGATTCTATCAGGTTTTTAATTTTCCCAACCGCTTCTTCGGAAGCGTTCGGTTTCATAATAATAATCATATCGGTTTCCTCTCTTTAACAAGTATTCAAAAATAGCTTAAGCACCATTGTAATCGAAAGAATGTAAGTTGTCAACGCTTTTATACGTTAAACTTCGACACTTTAACGCAAATTAGCAAAGACGATGCGAAAAAGATTTGACAAAGAACGTATGTTCTGATATAATGAATATAGTAAAAGAACGTATGTTCGAGATGTGAGAACCTGACAGGAAGGAGAAGATCGATACTATGAAGCTGACGAGGAATAATTTAAATGAAGTTCTGTTTGAAAACCAGGATGCCAGGCTATTGATTGAGGACGTGGTTTCTCATACTCAGGCCGGTATCTATTACTATCATGATGTGGAGATCACTCTGCAGGCCGCCTTAAAGATATGGAACAGAGCCAACGAAGCGGAGCAGAATGAAGCCCCGTATCACGCGTCTTTCCTTGATTTTAAAGGAGAAAGCAGACCCCAGGCCGCCTGGTGTCCGGCCCTGTAGGAAACCCATATTTTGACAAGTAAAATTATTTGTGCAAAATGCACATTCTACTTGCAATTTTCCGACACTTTTAGTAAAATATCCTCATAGACTTAAATACTGAACAGGAGGAATGTTTATGAACGTGTATGGAACCAAACAAATCCGTAACGTTGTATTACTCGGCCACGGAGGCGCGGGTAAGACGACACTCGCAGAGGCGATGGCACTGATTACAGGAGCTGTCAGCAGAATGGGAAAGATCACCGATGGAAACACCATCAGCGATTATGATAAGGAAGAGATTAAGAGACAGTTCTCCATTTCCACAACTCTGATTCCGCTGGAGTATCAGGGTGAAGACGGTCCGATCAAGATTAACTTGCTGGATACGCCGGGTTATTTCGATTTTGTTGGTGAAGTAGAAGAAGCAATTAGCGTTGCAGACGCCGCGGTTATCGTAGTGAACTGCAAGGCAGGCATAGAGGTTGGTACATATAAGGCATGGGAACTTTGTGAAAAGTATAAGCTGCCGCGTATTATTTTTGTAACGAATATGGATGACGATCATGCAAGCTACCGTGAACTGCTGCTGAGACTGGAAAAAGAGTTCGGCAGAAAGATTGCACCGTTCCATCTTCCGATTCGTGAGAATGAAAAGTTCGTGGGATTTGTCAACGTCGTAAAGATGGCGGGCCGCAGATTCACGGTGAACAGTGACTATGAAGAATGTGAGATTCCTGAATATTCACAGAAGAACCTGGGGATTGCGCGTGAAGCGCTGATGGAGGCCGTTGCGGAGACGAGCGAAGAGTATATGGAACGCTACTTCTCAGGCGATGAGTTCACTCAGGAAGAGATTTCTTCTGCACTTCGGGAACATGTAATAGAAGGCAATATCGTACCGGTTATGCTGGGCTCCGGCATTAACGCACAGGGTGCGAAGATGGTGCTTCAGGGAATCGACAAGTACTTCCCGACTCCGGACCGTTACGAGTGTATCGGTGTGGACGTATCCACAGGAGAGCGCTTTACAGCCAAATATAACGATAATGTATCACTTTCCGCCCGTGTATTTAAGACGATTGTGGACCCGTTTATCGGCAAATACTCTCTGATGAAGATTTGTACCGGTACCTTAAAACCGGATTCCAATATCTATAACGTAAACAAGGATACAGAGGAGAAGATCGGAAAGATCTATCTGCTCAGAGGAAAAGACGTGATTGAGGTTCCGGAGTTGAAGGCCGGCGATATCGGCGCCGTATCCAAGTTATCCGTAACCCAGACGGGAGATACCATTGCGCTCCGTTCCGCGCCGATCGTATACCATAAGCCGGAGATTTCCACGCCGTATACGTATATGCGCTACAAACCGAAGACAAAGGGCGATGATGATAAGGTATCCAGCGCATTGTCGAAGCTGACAGAAGAAGACTGGACCTTAAAGGCAGTTACCGATACAGAGAACCATCAGTCCCTGTTATACGGAATCGGTGATCAGCAGCTGGACGTTGTAGTCAGCAAGCTGTTAAACCGCTATAAAGTAGAGATCGAGTTAAGCAAACCGAAATTTGCGTTCCGTGAGACCATCAGAAAGAAAGTTGAGGTTCAGGGAAGGTATAAGAAGCAGTCAGGCGGACATGGACAGTTCGGCGACGTTAAGATGACCTTTGAGCCATCCGGCGATTTAGAGACACCTTACGTATTCGAGGAGACTGTATTCGGCGGCGCTGTTCCGAAGAACTACTTCCCGGCTGTTGAAAAGGGTGTTGCAGAGTGTATCTTAAGAGGACCTCTCGCAGCCTATCCGGTTGTCGGACTGAAGGCGACGCTGACAGACGGTTCCTACCATCCGGTAGACTCCTCTGAGATGGCGTTTAAGATGGCGGCCACCCTGGCGTTTAAGAAGGGCTTTATGGAAGCGAATCCGGTTCTGTTAGAGCCGATTGCCTCCTTAAAGGTTACTGTTCCGGATAAGTTCACCGGTGATGTTATGGGTGACTTAAACCGCAGACGCGGCCGTGTACTGGGGATGAATTCCAACCATAACGGCAAGCAGATCATCGAAGCCGATGTTCCGATGTCTGAGCTGTTTGGATACAATACAGACCTCCGCTCCATGACAGGCGGTATGGGAACGTATGAATATGAGTTTAGCCGCTACGAGCAGGCTCCTGGCGATGTTCAGAAGCGTGAAGTGGAAGAGCGTGCTTCCAAGGTTGACAGAACCGAGGTATAAGAAAGAGAATAAAGATGATGAGAGGCGGAACGGAATGTCGTTCCGCCTCATTTCTATTCCTGGCCTGCGCAGGTTTTCTCCTTTCCCATGAGATTTCTTGTCAACATGAGACAGATGTGATAAACTTGGAAACGTGATGGTAAGAAGAGTCAGGAGGTAGTGACCGGATGGATTACTTAAGAGAAATAAAGAAAACGTGTTCAAGGCTCGGAGTGGGATACGCGGCATTTCTGCTGGTGGGACTTATGGTGCAGGCGGAGGCGGGGCTGATACTCGGAGTTCTTGATAAAATGGGGTGGAAGGGGGACTGGAATACGTGGATCGTGCTCCTGGGCTCGATTCCCATGTATTTGTTCGGAACGCTGGTATGCTGGCTCATTGTGAAAGACATGAGAACGCCGTGCAGGCCGCAGAGGCAGCCGTTCGGCGCGGGGCGGCTGGTGGTTGCTTTTTTTGCCTGCATCAGCATTATGTACATCGGAAATATTATAGGAACCGTCCTCATGAGCATCGTGAATGGAATCCAGGGCAAGCCTCTCTTAAATCCGGTAAATGAGCTGATCGAGAATCTGGATACGTGGGTAATTTTCCTGTTGACGGTGGTGGCGGCTCCCATATTTGAGGAGCTTCTGTACCGGAAGCTGTTGATCGATCGGGTGGCTCATTACGGCGACCGGGTGGCTATCGTTCTGTCGGGAGTCTTATTCGGGCTCAGCCATGGGAATTTTTATCAGTTTTTCTATGCATTTGGGCTGGGGGTCGTATTTGCATACGTCTACATCAACACGGGAAAGCTGCGTTATACCGTAATATTTCATGCGGTGATCAATTTTATGGGATCGATCGTAGCGCTTCATGCAGCAGATAATATCTGGTTTGCCATGGCCTATGGCATCTTCATGATTGCGGCCGTTGTGCTGGGAATCGTATTCCTGATCCTTTACCGCCGTGAGATCCGCTTAAAACCCGCGATGCTGGCGATTCCGAGAGGAAGGCGGTTCGAGACCCTGTTTTTAAATCTGGGCATGATCCTCTTTTTCTTTGTCTCCGTGGGACTGTTTCTGTTTTCCTAAGCAGGAGAGGGAGTTGCAGGAAAATGATAAATAGCGGTTGACACGTTCCGACAAGTGTGATACATTTATAGCCAGCATAAATACTGTGAAGAGGAATAGTAAGCGGTCTGGAACATGCAGAGAGCCGGCGTATGGTGCGAGCCGGTTGGGAAGGATGGCTGAACTCGCCTTGAAGTTGCTCACTGAAGGAAGCGCTGCTTTTGTGTAGGTGCGGCCGGCAACCCAGCCGTTATCGGGGGAAGGATATGAATGCGTATCCGATAAGTGCATACAGCTTCTGTATGAAATAGAGTGGTACCGCGTGGAAGGAATCCGCGTCTCTATCGTTATGGCCTGAGCGGCCTGGACGGTGGAGACGCGTTTTTTATTTCATTGGAAAGTTTGTCCTATGAAATAAAAAAAACCTCCGGGAGGCGGGGCACTCCGCGCAAAGGAAGTATGGCCGCTGAAGCGGCCGCGCTCCGGCGCGAGAGTCCTGCTCGCCGGACTCTTTATTTTGCGGAATTCCAGGGAGCGGATTTTATTTTTTATCAGGAAGGAGAATGGTTTGTTATGGCATCATCATACAATCACAGCGCAATTGAAAAGAAGTGGCGCGAAAACTGGAAAAAGAATCCCGTAAATATCAATGACGGGAAGAAACCGAAGTATTACTGTCTCGATATGTTTCCGTACCCGTCGGGGAGCGGGCTTCATGTGGGACACTGGAGGGGATATGTATCTCCGACGTCTGGAGCAGGTATCAGATTTTAAAGGGACATTACGTCATCCATCCGATGGGCTGGGATGCCTTTGGCCTTCCGGCGGAAAACTATGCGATCAAGATGGGCGTTCATCCGGCCAAATCCACGGCTGAGAATGTAGCCAACATCAAGCGTCAGATCAATGAGATCGCCGCGGTATATGACTGGGATATGGAGGTCAACACGACCGACCCCGGATTCTATAAATGGACGCAGTGGATCTTTGTTCAGATGTTTAAGAAGGGGCTGGCCTATGAGAAGGAATTCCCGATTAACTGGTGCCCCTCCTGTAAGACAGGCCTTGCCAACGAAGAGGTGGTGAACGGCTGCTGTGAACGCTGCCAGACCCCGGTTACGAAGAAAAACTTAAGGCAGTGGATGTTAAAGATAACCGCCTACGCGGACCGTCTGCTGGATGACCTGGATAAGCTGGACTGGCCGGAGAAGGTCAAGAAGATGCAGACAGAGTGGATCGGCAAGTCCTACGGCGCAGAAGTGGATTTCAAAGTGGACGGACGGGAAGAGGCAATTAAAGTCTATACGACCAGGCCGGATACGCTGTACGGAGCGACCTTCATGGTACTGGCCCCGGAGCATGAGCTGGCGGCCGGGCTCGCCGTGCCGGAGACGAAGGAGGCGGTAGAGAAGTATATCTATGAAGCCTCCATGAAGTCGAATGTGGACCGTCTTCAGGATAAAGAAAAAACGGGTGTATTTACGGGCAGCTACGCCGTCAACCCGTTAAATGGTGCAAAGGTGCCGATCTGGCTCTCCGACTATGTGCTGGCCGATTACGGCACGGGAGCCATCATGTGCGTGCCGGCTCACGACGACAGAGACTTTGAGTTTGCAAAGAAATTCGATCTTCCGATTATACAGGTTATTGCGAAAGACGGAGTGGAGATCGAGCATATGACACAGGCCTATACCGAGGCCAGCGGGATCATGATCAATTCCGGCGAGTGGAACGGAATGGAGTCTTCCGTCTTAAAGAAGGAAGCCCCCGTGATGATTGAAGAGCGCGGAATCGGTAAGAAGACGGTCAATTACAAGCTGCGCGACTGGGTATTTTCGAGACAGCGCTACTGGGGCGAACCGATTCCGATTATCCACTGTCCGCACTGCGGCAATGTCCCGGTTCCGGAGGATCAGCTTCCCTTAACTCTGCCGGAGGTGGAAAGCTATCAGCCGACGGGAACGGGAGAATCTCCGCTGGCTGCTATCGACGAGTGGGTGAACACCACCTGTCCGGTCTGCGGCGCTCCGGCCAGGCGTGAGACGAACACCATGCCGCAGTGGGCCGGTTCCTCCTGGTACTTCCTGCGCTATGTGGACAGCCATAACGAGAAGGAGCTTGTTTCCCGCGAAAAGGCGGATAAATATCTTCCTGTCGATATGTATATCGGAGGCGTGGAGCACGCGGTGCTTCATCTGCTCTATTCCAGGTTCTATACGAAATTCCTCTGTGATATCGGCGTCATCGATTTCGACGAACCGTTTACAAAGCTGTTTAACCAGGGCATGATCACCGGCAAGAACGGTATCAAGATGAGCAAATCCAAGGGAAATGTGGTATCTCCGGATGAACTGGTCCGTGATTACGGCTGTGATTCCCTGAGAATGTACGAACTCTTCGTCGGTCCGCCGGAGCTGGACGCGGAATGGGACGACAGAGGAATCGAAGGCGTCAGCCGTTTCTTGAACCGTTTCTGGAATCTCGTCATGGACAGCAAGGATAAGGAGACCGAACCGACGAGAGAGATGGTGCGTCTCCGTAATAAGCTGATCTTTGATATCGAACAGCGGTTTAACCAGTTCAATTTAAACACGGTAATCTCCGGATTTATGGAGTATAACAACAAATTCATTGAGCTGGCGAAGAAGACCGGAGGAATTGACAGGGAGACGCTCCGCACCTTTGTGATTCTGCTTGCTCCGTTCGCGCCTCATATCGGGGAGGAATTGTGGCAGCAGCTGGGAGGAAGCGATACGGTATTCCATGCCCAGTGGCCGGTATGCGATGAGGAAGCCATGAAGGAAGATGAGATTTCCGTGGCTGTGCAGGTGAATGGAAAGACGAAAGCGGTCGTAACGCTTCCGGCCGGTACATCCAAAGAGGATGCGATCGAGGCGGGAAAAGCGATGGTTACGGATAAATTGACTGGGACGATTGTCAAGGAAATCTATGTGCCAGGAAGAATTATCAATATTGTTTGCAAATAGCAGTTACAGACACCCGGAGGCGGCAGCCGAAGGGTGTCTTTTGTTGTGATTTTTGCTTTGACTGTTGCTGTGAGAATAAATCAAACACAATAGTTTGATAATTAACGAACAAATATAAAAAAATCAGAAAATATTGACAAATGAGAGAAAAATAGATATGATAATACTAATAGCAGATAATTGAGAATTTTGTTATAATAAACGGAGATAAGGAGGTATTTTATGGAGCAGTCGAGCGTAGGTTACCCATTGTTGCTTCTTGATAATGAGACTCTGGCCTATATACTGGGAGACGGGGATTTCCGGTTTGCAAATCTGACGTTTGATGAAGCGAAAGCTATTCTGGATATGAATGCGGAAGAGGATATTGCCAAATGCTTTGAAGACAAGGATTTGGAGAATGCCATTTACGAATATCTGGGAATCGAGCGCAGGTCGTTCGAGTACCGTCCGGTCAGGCAGATGAAGGTAGGTCAGGATGGAATTGCATTTAAGCTGTACATTACACCATCCGGCACACAGCCGATCATTTTGGGGGAAGAAGGAGAGCAGGCTAAAAAAATTAAGAATGTGTACATATATTGTCAGCATGTTGTAAGATTAAAATAGCCGTTCAGGCATGACAAAAGGGACCGTACCGTGTATAATGACAGCATAAGATATGATAATCGGAGGAATTACGAATGAGACGATATCAGAAATATTTGCTGGTCATGACAGGGGCGGTCCTTTTTGCGTACGCCGGCGCCGCCGGAACGGCTGTGTATGGTCAGACGGATGGACGTTTAGCTGGACAGGCCGTGGATGGGATAAACGGAAAAGAGGAGACAGGTCCTGGAATCGGCCTGAAGGATATCAACACAGAGGAGTCTGCTGAGGAGCAGGAGCTTATGGGAAATATACCGGCTGCCTCGGAAACGGACAGTCTGATCCTGGTGGTGGGACAGGGGGAGGCGGATATCAGCCTTTCCTATCATACGAAGGATGATAAGGGTATCTGGACGGAAGAATTTGTGACTGCGGGGAGATATGGAAAGAACGGAGCGACGGGCGATAAGAAGGAAGGGGATAAGAAGACTCCCCTCGGAACGTACCGTTTTACCATGGCCTTTGGCGTGAAGGAAAATCCGGGCAGTATTCTGCCGTATCACCAGCTGACGGATACCGATTACTGGGTGGATGATCCTGGCAGCAGCCATTATAACCAGCTGGTGGATTCCAGCAGCACAAAAAAAGACTGGAAGTCGGCGGAGCATATGGCCGCCATGGTTCCGTTTTACAACTATGGACTGGCACTCGACTACAACAGTGACCGCGTGCCTGGGAAGGGGTCCGCCATCTTTCTGCACTGCATGAATGGAGCGGCCGATACCGGAACCTCGGGCTGTGTCAAGGTGTCCGAGGAGTACATGAAAAAGCTGGTGACAAGCGTCGATGAAGAGACCAGGATTGTCATTGTTTCCGATATCAGCCAGTTGGAGCAGGAGTAATGACGTGGGTCTTATTTCCGTTTTGACAAATTTTTAGAAATCATGCGTAAGGTATCCATGCGTTTCCGTTCGGCGGGGCTCATTCCTCCGCTTAAGATTGAGACGAGCAGCTCCGTCTCCTGATCGGAAAAATGGATGCCTTTTTCATTGGCCTTTAAATTGAGGGTGAGGATCGTGGACATCAGCTGATCCTTCGGCGCGGATTCCACCTCCTGGGCGAATGTAGTCAGCAGCTCAAGTTTCTGTTGGTTCATGCCTTTTAAGCGGGGATCCTGTTTCCAGTTGGTATTCATAGGGCGGTAAACTTCCTTTCTTTGTATGTAGCGGTGAATTAGTTCATCTGCTGCATGGCAGACATCATGAGCTGCATGGTCTCCAGACGGGACTGCTGCTCCTGAGGAATAAAGTTCTTGATCTGATCGAAGGACATGCGTCCGAACGGTCCGCCGGAGCGGTGAGGAGGCGGTGTCTGTGACTGTGCCTGCCTGGCCGTATTTTCAGTGGGCTCGGGATCCGGTACCATGGACCCGGGAACCGCGTCGGATACTGCTCCTGCCAGCTTAAAGCCCTGGAAAAAGTTCATGATCAGATCGATTAAATCCTGTTCTGTCGGTGTACCAAACGGTTTGATGGCGCCCAGCATATCGATGGGGGAAGCCGGCTTCTCGGTGTCTTCTCCTGTGGAGCAGATGCCCATGGCAGCCACCTCCTCGTCCTCAAACAGCTTTACGGTGCGGCGAAGCTCATTGAATTTGACAAAGAGAGAGATAAAACGCTGCTCGGTCACGCTCATATAGGGGAGGGCGGCCTTCATCATCTGTAAATGGTTATCACCGATTAAGGAATCCAGGTCGACTGGCTGGGAATTTTTTTCGTTGTTCATAACATGATATCCTTACTTTTCTTGTTGACAATATATGCGGCCGCATATATTAGTATTACAGGAGAGTGATAAACATGAGAAATCGTTTAATTATAGATGGCAATGCAGTATATGAAATTGACGACGAGTGCGTAAAGAGAAAACAGGGCAGAAATCCCGGCCGCGGGGGAAATGGAGAAAATCCGCTGGCCGCGCCGGGGCAGGAGAAGAATCAGAGGCGGTGATATACCGCCGCCTGCCTGGAGCGCACAGCCTGCCAGGAGGGATTTTGGTGTAACAGGAAATTGCCCTGTTACACCAAAAAACTGCGGCCCGGAATATCCGGACCGCAGTCTTTATGTTTCGTGGAAATGTTTTCTCTGCATGTATTAGCAGCAGAATCCACCACCGCCGCCGCCACAGCAGCACAGAAGAAGGATGATCCAGATGAAATCACATCCGTTGCTTCCGCCACAGCCACAGCCGCAGTTACTTCCGCCGCCGCAACCGCAGCCGCCTCCGAAACCACCGCCGCCGCAGCAGCACAGAATCAGGATCAACCAGATAAAGTTGCATCCACTTCCTCCATTGTTGCATTCACAGCCACAGCCACATCCACAATTTGTTGCTGCCAGATCACTCATATTTGTTCCTCCAAATAAATTGTTTACACTTAAATGTATGTGACCCTGCTTGCCACTGTTTCCACATTTTTCGTAAAATTTTAGAATTCATATGATTGAACTTATCCAATACTTGTGTATAATTAGTTACAAACGGGAAAAGAGGTAGATTATATGGAGAAATTATATTATAGACGGCCCTATGTAAAATCGTTCGAAGCGGTGGTGACAGACTGCCGGACGGGGAAGAACGGCAGATTCCAGGTGACTCTGGACCGGACAGGCTTCTATCCGGAGGGCGGCGGTCAGCCCGGAGATACCGGAAGCCTGGGATCCGTGAAGGTACTGGATGTCCATGAAAAGGCGGGGGAGATTATTCACGAGACCGACGGACCCTTAGAGGCAGGGACAGCCGTTACAGGTACCATCGATTGGGAGAGACGGTTTGGATACATGCAGAACCATTCGGGAGAACATATTTTTTCAGGACTGGTACATAAAAAGTATGGGTTCGATAATGTGGGATTTCATATGGGAAGCGAAGAGGTGACCGTTGACTTTAACGGAGTGCTCACGGCGGAAGAGCTGGAGGCGGTAGAAGATGAGGTCAACCGGAAAATCGCAGAGAATCTGCCGGTTCTGGAGCTGTATCCAACCGCCGGGGAGCTGGACGCCATGGAGTACAGAAGCAAGAAGGAGCTGACCGGACAGGTGCGGATCATCGAGATTCCGGACGGCGATGTCTGTGCATGCTGCGGCACCCATGTCATGACCACCGGAGAGATAGGCATTTTTAAGATCACCGGCATGATTCACTACAAAGGCGGTATCCGGGTTTCCATGCTCTGCGGTATGGACGCCCTTAAGGATTACCAGAAGAAACAGAAGACGGTGACGGAGCTGTCCGTGCTGCTTTCAGCCAAGCCGGAGAAAGTCACGGAAACCGTGGAGAAGTTAAAGAGTGAAAGCAGTATGAAGGATGGGAAGATCAACCAGCTGTATCAGGAACTGTTTGCGGCCAGAATGGTACAGTTTGAGCGCAGCCAAAAGCCTCTGGCAGTATTCGAGGAGGGGCTGGCGCCGATTCAGCTTCGCCAGTACTGCACCATGCTCTATGAGGGCGGCAGAGGAAGCGTGGTCCTGGTCTGCTCCGGGACGGAAGGCAGCTACCAATATGCGGCAGGAAGCAGCAGTTTTGACATGCGGGAACTGAGCAAATACTTAAACAAAGAATTAAACGGAAAAGGCGGCGGAAGCTCCCTGATGGCCCAGGGTACCTTTCAGGCAGCGAAACAGGAGATTCTGGAAACATTTACAGAACGGGTAAAGGAGTAAATTTATGGAATTAAATGACAGCAACATAAAGAAGCTGCGATGGCTTATCGTATTTACCGTGGCGGTCGTAGTGATCGGCGTGAACTACCGGCGTGTTTTTGCGGTGTTTATGATGATTTTCGGGTTCATCTCACCGTTTTTACTGGGCGGAGTCATGGCGTTTATCTTAAACGTCCCCATGCGCAGGATTGAGAAATTGCTTCCCATGAAGGAAAACAACAGACTGCGCCGTCCGATCGGCCTGGTTCTTACCCTGCTGTTTGTGGTAGGTCTGCTGCTTTTAGTCATTTTCGTCGTCATGCCACAGCTGTTCGAGACATTTATGAGTCTGCAGAACAGTATACCGGTTTTCCTGGCAGGGGTGAAGAAGGGGGCGGAAGACTTATTCGCCCAGAATCCGGAAATCCTGGATTATATCAATGGAATCCAGATTGACTGGAAGTCCTTCTCCGAGGATGTGATCGGATTTCTCTCTTCAGGAGCCAGCACCGTGCTGAATTCAACGATCACGGCGGCGGTCTCCATCGTCAGCGGCGTTACCACCTTTGGAATCGCCCTGGTATTCGCGATCTATATTCTGCTTCAGAAGGAGACGCTTTCTGCTCAGATGAAGAAGCTGATGCGGGCGTTCCTGCCGGACCGGGTCACGGAAAATATTTTGTCAGTTGCAGATCTGGCATACAATACATTTTCCCACTTCCTGACCGGTCAGTGCCTGGAGGCGGTGATTCTGGGAACCATGTTCTTCATCACGCTGTCCGTTCTGCGGCTGCCCTATGCGCTGTTAGTCGGAGTGCTGATCGCGTTTACCGCGCTGATTCCCATATTCGGAGCGTTTATCGGCTGCGTGATCGGAGCGTTTCTGATGCTGATGGTGAAGCCGCTCGATGCACTTTTGTTTGTGACAGTGTTCTTTATCCTTCAGCAGATTGAAGGAAACTTAATCTATCCCCATGTGGTGGGCAACTCGGTGGGACTTCCGTCCATCTGGGTTCTCGTTGCGGTTACCATCGGCGGCAGCGCTATGGGAATCGCCGGCATGCTGATCTTTATTCCGCTCTGTTCAGTCCTGTATTCTCTGCTCCGCGGAATGGTTTACGCGAGACTGGAAAAGAAAAATCAGGAGCAGAAAAAGAACCGTGGAAAGGCGAAGGCGCAGCCGGAGCAGGAGCCTGGACGCGCAAAATGATAAAAAGCCGGAAGCAGAACGATAAAATCGGTCTGCTTCCGGCTGCTTTATCCGGCAGGCTTTTCATACACGGGCCAGGTTTTATTCACCCTGATACATGTACTTGATCAGGCGCTCTACGTCTTCCGGCTCATGGGCCACGAGTTCCAGCTCATTGATATAGCCGTTGGAAAAGATGGACGCCATGGAGAGGTACTGGCTTAATTTGGACTTTAAATTAATACGGTCACCTTCTGCGGATACGAGTTCGATGGTACCCTTGCACTGGTCGATAACCTGGAAAAATTTTTCTACGTCAGAGATGTTCTGAATTTTCATGATGATTCCTCCTTTGGGAATTCTATGTAATTTTACCATTTCCTACGTCTAGATTATAACAACGTTTTTCCGGGATACAAGGTGAAAAAATTCCGAAAATGCCGGCCAGCCGGTCACTTTTATGTATAATAAGAACAGATAATACGCATTGGAAAGGAAAGAGTGATGAAAAGAATCCGCGCATACGGGATTATTCCGGGCGAAATGGAGCCGGGACCCCTTAATAAGATTACCGATGTTGCAGGCGTGACGGTGGGCCATGCCACCGTGAATACGGCGGAGCACAAGACGGGAGTCACGGTGATTCTGCCGTGTGAAGACAACCCTTATAAAAACAAGCTGACAGCTGCCGCCTACATCCACAA
>NZ_JBKVCZ010000115.1:0-20246 GCF_046966825.1 Hungatella sp.
ATAGCGGAGAGCAGTACCGCCCTGCTTTCATCTGGTAAAGCAGCCAGATATGTTCTTTACACCACTCCGCGGCAGTCATATAGGATGAGAATGAATGTATAGGCGTCCCGATGCCGGAACGCCTATGAAGCTACTGTAATATAAGGTTTTCCTTCCTCTTGCGGTCAACAAGCTCCTTCAACTCCCGCCTGTCCGTTGTAATCAGTTCCTTTTCCAGATGACTGGCCTTAAATTCCACCATAATATTATTGTTATTGGTGCTGATTAATCCGTGTCCCCGTTCAAAGTGCGTTACCTCCATGGTTTCGGCGTCTGACAGGTGCAAAGATTCCTGTACGCGCATGGCCTCATCGTCCTCCAGGTTCAGAATGATTTTAGTCTTAGAGTTGTTGATAATGCCCTTTCCGAACCGTCCTTCGTCCAGATTAAAAAAGTCGTTTAAGTCCTGGCTGGCACAGACCGCAGAACCGCCATAACCGCGTATGGTTTTAAATATTTCCAGTATAAAATCACCGGCCAGCCGCGTACCCGTAGCGCCGGCGCCGGAAAGAAGCTGCCAACACTCGTCAATGAAAATAGCCTTCTCCTCCGTCCTGTTTTCCTTGGCCCTGTCCCATACGAAATCAAGCGCCACGAACATTCCCACCGCCAGCATGTCCCCTGTAAGGGAAGAAATGTCTAATACCGTATACTTGTTGTCTAAGGATACGTTGGTGGGCTGGTTAAAGCTGCGGGCAGAGCCATTTACAAGGCGGTTGATGATGTTTGCCAGGCGCCTTGTATCCTGGGACTGTTTAAGAAGCTCATATAATTCCCCCAGAATTGGCATTTCCCGATAGTTACCCGGCCGTTTTGGATCCTCCAGAGAAGCATTATCATGGGTAATGCCTCTGGCGTTGTAGGTGCGTATCAGCGCATCGTCTAAGAGCTGCCGTTCCTCGTGGGTCATATCGGGAATCAACAGGCTGAAAAAAATATGCAGCCGCTGGATTTTGGCAGCCAGCTCCGACAGGTGGATACTTGGACCATCCAGTAAGTCATTAACTGTGTGGTCGATCCGCCGGATCTCCATGATATTGATACAGTGGGGGCTGGCCGGAGAAATCTGGATAAACTCCCCGCCTACATTGGCGCAGGCCCGGTGAAACTCATGGGCTTTAAGAGGAGCCAGAATAAAGACCTGAATCCCCTTCCGTCTCATTCTCAAAGCCATGAGCTGCATGGTAAAGGTTTTGCCTGCCCCGCTGGTGCCAAGAATCGCTATATTGGCATTTTTATATACTGCGCTGTTAAAAATATCCGCAATAATAAGAGAACTGTTATATTTATTTACCCCCAGCAAAATGCCATTATCATCACACATTTCATAGCTGGTAAAGGGGTAGCAGCTTGCGGCGCCCTCTGTCAGAAGGTTGCGTTTACTCTGTTCATACAGCTTTTTCTCCATAGCCGCTAATGGCAGAGAGGTAAGAAACGCCTGCTCCTCCCTGAAGTGGCATGTATTGACGCGCATATCCTGGGAGAGCAGCAGCTTCTTCATTTCACTGACCTTCCATTCCAGATCATCTTCACTGTGGGCGGTAATGGTAATCAGCAGATT
Source organism: Hungatella sp. (assembly GCF_046966825.1). Taxonomy (NCBI): domain Bacteria; kingdom Bacillati; phylum Bacillota; class Clostridia; order Lachnospirales; family Lachnospiraceae; genus Hungatella; species Hungatella sp. Next base: position 1,601 of record NZ_JBKVCZ010000115.1, read on the forward strand.
CAGGAAATAAAAGTCCTCATTGCCGGATAACCCCTCTTTTAAAAAGTAACCGCTGCGGATCGCGCCGTCGATACTGTCAAAATCCGTGTTGGTATCGCTGGCGTCCTTTAGCTTGGAGCGGTTAATACGAAGCTGCTGTCCCACCTTCTGGACAATCCTCTCTTTGGGCTGACGGGTAAGAAACATATCTAAGTCAATTCCGTCACCGGCGTTCACAATGAGGCTAAGCCATCCCGCAGGAACCTGCGGTTTAAAGCCGTCAGAGGGAATCAGCAGGTAGGAGTAATAAAGACCATCAATACAGACAGAGCGGCTGCGGGTGAAGTCTATGCTGGACGGCGCGAAAAATTCATTAGCAGGAATGCGGTCAACATCGCTTTCCCGCCCATTTTCCATGTACTTTGCAATTACCTCCTGCACCCGCTCAGAAAGCGGCTTAACGGCGCTCTCATTGCGGCACAGCAGGTTATAGAGGATATCCACGGTAAACTCGTCCTCACTGTCAGGTATGATAACCTCGTTCCCGCATTGCCGCAGGTAATTGGAAGCTGTGCGGACCGCGCTTTGTAAACACCCGATGGCTTCCCCCTCCTCCTCGGAGCGCTTGGTATTAGACCAGGGCTCATACTCAAAGATAAGAAAAAAGCGGCGTGTAACAGCTTCACGGGAGCCAACCTGCTGTACAAATTTCAGGTAATCCTCCTGCATCAGCCGGCACTGTTCATTGGTTTCCGTCGCCATCTCGCACCGCACCGCGTCCATATGGCGGGAAATGTCCGCCCGGCGGGTCAGAACCTTAAACTGCAGCTTAACCGGACTGATTTTTAAGTAGGAGATGAAGGAATAGATAATACTCCGTTGTTCCCTGGCGCTTCTCAGCATAAAGTTGATAGGCACAACTTCAACCACCTTGATATAGCGGTGATCCTTGGTATAAATAATGCCGTTTTCAATCTTGGTGATTGGAAAATAGTCAGCCACAGGATTCAAGCAGGAAAATGCTGGTTCCTGGGTGCGGGCAGCTTTCTTTAAGTGAGGCCTTTGTTTGCCATGATGTTTCTGTTTATCAGGCTTTGACTTTACGGTCCTTTTCCGCTTAACCCCTTTGCAGGGCCGCAGCTTTTGCTTTATCTTATATTCTCGTATTTCATCAAATTCTGCCGGAAAATCAGAATCAGCCAGGGTGCGGCGCTTTTTCTCCATGCTTCCTTTTGCGGATTTTTGGGCCTTTGCAGTCCTATGATCTTTCATGGATTTAGCGGCCCTTACCCGCTTTTGCTTTTCCAATTTTTGCTTTTCCGATTTGGGAGAGACAGTATCATTGGAAGTCTCTTTCCCCACAACCCGCCGGTTCTTTAAAAATTTAAGAAATATCATTAAAAAAGAGGACAGGCTTTCTCCAGATATGCCAATAAGGGCAAGGAGCGCCAGCGGCAGCGCGGTTAAACAAAGCACAATGATTCTGGCAGTCAGACCGAAAGGGAGGAACAGGAAAACCGGCAATCCGATGGCAAATGCCAGGATGCCGGCTTCAATCACGTTGCGCGCTTTAAACATACCGCCGAAAAAAGTACCGGTTTCCACGAAATTCGGCGGTATAATATAAGTATCGTGGTCATTCTGATTGTTCATTGATAACCTCATTTCTTCAGCCGTCAGGCATTTATCCGATAATCCAGAAGGGGCCACCGGCAGCAGCCCGGCGGCTGGCTTCATTTAAAATAATTGATAAATCCCAGAGCTGATTACTCCGTTTATAGCTGCCTGAGTCAGCTACCATAATTTTACCGTCCTGAACTCCCCGCAGAACAATAAAATGTCCTGACGAGGTAAAATGTCCCTTAGCCATAATCGCCACCACCAGCTTTCCTTCCGACAGGGCGTCAATAATTCGCTGGGGTTCCGAAGCGCTGCAGCCGGAAACAGGAAGCCCCCAGGCTTTAGCTGCTCCCGGAACGAGCGCGTGGTAGGAGCCGCTGCCTTTGCACCAAAAACCGTTTTTATAGGCCCAATCCGCCATTTTTGCAGGGTCAACAATTTCATCGGTGAGAGAAGAAACCACAATCGCCATAGCGCTGGGGCCACAACCATAACTTCCAACATGGTCCGTCCCATAAGGTTTACCTGCGTATCGCTCGTCCATCTGGTTAAAATAGACAACCGGGGTGCCACCGTCCGCAAACCGGATATCCCCCAGAGAAGGAATACTGTTTCCGTTCCATGCTGACAGGTTTTGCAGCATACCATCCCCCAGAAAAAGGCTCAAATTGGAAGCATAATCAGCGGCCAGCTCCTTCTGTTCATCAGTCAGCTGAAAAACATTGTCCGCAAAATGAGCTTCCCCGTTGTAGGAAATGGTATAGACCATCCATTTTTCAGTGACCGTGCTTTTTTCGTTGGTATCAGGATCGGTCTCCTCCCTGTCCCGAAACTCCTCTTTCCGGGTAAAAGAATAAAAGTAGCTTTTATTTCTACGCAGCACAGCCTCCATATCGGATAGAGATATGGTTCTAAAATCTGAATTCCGTGCCGCACAATATTGTGATATGAATAAATTCGCGTTGTAAACCGGGGCGGAGGCGTAAGGATTATGTACCTCCATCTCATCACCGTCCGAAGCAGCAAAATCCGCATCTATGCGTGCCATCACATCGTCCAGCCCCTCACTTAGAATCTGATTGATGGAAAAGGTTATGTCATTTGCATTCTCAATGACCGCCTGTTCATCATTCAGGACGGGAAGTCCATCGGTTCCGGAAGAGCCGGAGCCTGTCAAGCCGCCAAACAGCAGACCAGGGAGCATTAACACAAACAGAACCGGAAGCATAACCAAGACAGCGATAGCCGCAACAATCTTACCGATATGCCTGCGTCCGGCCAGGACAGCGCCGACAGCGGCTCCGTATGGCCCGCCGACAGCGGCTCCTTTTGCGGCGGCTGATACGGCTTTTCCTGTTTTAATTGCCCCGTGTATCGCCTGCGCTGCTGGAGCTCCTGTCTCTACGGCTTCTGATAATCCATTTTTTTGTTCTTCAGCCATTCTATATCCTGTCCTTTCTCTGCGGGGGCGGCGGGAGCTTCTTTACAATAGATTCGTTGTATGCGATAGAGCCGTCCGACGCCATGTATGGTGATTTCTCGACAGCATCGGCGGCGTACTGTTTATACCAGGAAGCCCCGTCCGCTGTCTGGATAGTGGTATAGCTCCCTGATGGAGCAGTGTACTGGGCGGTATGATACATGCCAAAGGCAGCGCCCTCCGGGTATTCCTCTGAAACTTCGGTTCCGGTAATACGGCCGCCGCCAATCTCCACATCGGAGAAAGAAGGGATATGCTCTGCGCCTTCCCCCAAAGCGGCATAGCCCATATAAGATTGAAGGGCCTGGGCTGCCTTTTCTCCTGTCATGGAGCCGGAAGCTGCGATACTTCCAGTTGCAATGGAGCTGATTACGCTGTTGGCGAAGTTCCCGCCTTTACTGACAGAAGAAGCGAATATTTGACCGCCAATTCCGCCTGAATCTTTTCCAACGCCACCGATCCCGCCAGGCGTTCCGGTCTCGGAGGAACCAGTAGCCGCCCTGGCGGCTCCATTCTGTATGGACCGGCTGACAACACCAGCAAGCCCACCGCTCATGAACCCGCCCATAGCGCCTGCAGCTCCTGACTTGGAGCCTCTGACGGAATTAGTATGAGTGGAGCTGCTGCGTCCGCCCCCGAAATGACGGCTGGAGGCATTGCGGACTGTGGACAGTCCCTTTGTGGCAATCATGGCTTCCGCCAGCATACTTCCCCCGGTATGTCCCACGTTGACGCCCAGACTTGCCATAAACGAATCTATCTTCTGGGATATTTTCAGGAAGCTGACCGCACACAAAAACCAGATCAGCACATTTCCAGCCACGGCTTCCTTCCCGGCCGAATCCACCTGGGCCTGTACATCACTTTCGCTAATAGCGGCAAAAGCCGGTTGGCAGGATAAACAGACCAGCAGCGCTACCGCCAGGACGCCCACCAGAAACTTACAGACAGCCGGGCACATGGCCGCGTCATTGAAATTGCTCGCCTTCCCGCTCGTTATGAACCATAAAAAGCCCTTTCGGGCATACTCTTTTTTCACTGTAAATAAACCTCCTTATACAGAGAGTGGATTGGCTATAAATGCGCCAACCATACTTGTAAAGAGCCGCAGGCACCAGGCGTTCATAATCAAAAGAAACACCTGTCCGCCCAACATACGGCACCATGACTTAAAAATGTTTGATGTAGCCTGGGCGGCTCCCATGGAAAAGGCCACAGGTGCAGTATAAACAAGCACTCCCAGCAGGATATAGCGCTCCGCAGCCTCAAAAAGCAGCTTTAAATAATTCCACGCCAGAATCAGCACCAGAACCAGGGTTATGAGAGCAACCGCGCCATTGGCGCAGACGCCGATGATAATCAGCATTACGGAGTTAAAATCAGCAAAGCTCAGAGCCGGAAGTTCGGAATCCAAAATCCAGCCATAAGGGGTTCCCCCGATTTCTAGCACCGTATTGACAATATTATCCGAAAAGTATGCTAACAGGATAAAAAGAACGGACCGGATGGTGAGCTTTACCGGATCTTCTGCTTCGACTCCTGTGCCAAGTCCAAAGTTTTTAAAGAGCTGCCAGACCAGATTGAGCAGTATTAATCCGATGGATAAGGCCACAAATACGTGATACATGGTTTCGGCGGCGGGAAAATAGCGCAGGAACACGGTCATATCGCAGCCAAGCGCACCTAAGACTGATGTAGTCACCAGGTCGAGGCCATTCATTACCTGTTCTGCAATCCATTCCACAATGCCGTCTAAAATCCCCATAATAGAATCACTCCCTTCTAAAATTCACCCGGCACCGGAATCAGCCGGTCCACTTTCCATCTGCGAAAAATGGGGTAATGTAAGCCATAATAAAACCCAACCCGTTTATGATGGCCCAGCTTAAACAGATACGTTTAAGCCACGCCCTGCTTTCGTCCACGGTTTTGCCGCTGCGGGAAAAGTTCATCATCAACAAAGCAACCGAGGCTGTTACAATAGCCGCCACGGTAGAGATAAGCACAATCTGGTTGTACACATCCTGCATGATTTCCTTGGCTTTTGTCCACACATCAGCCGCATAAGCGGGTTGGGAATACATGACGGATAAGCATACGGCCAGATAAGCGCAGTATGCCGCTTTCCGGACAGGGAAACGATACCTGCGCTTTCCCATCGGCTCGGGCGGTTTTGCTGTTTGGGATACAGTCATTTTTTTCAATTTACTGACCTCCTAATTTGATTTTGAATACCTGTAAAATGGAAATGCCACATTGAGTAAAGGTTATCCCAACGCGGCATTTTCCTGGCGGTACAGCCATTTGGGCATGAAAAAACACCTTTCGGAAAAGGTGTGGATTCAGCCCGATTTAATTTTAGGTGCAAGTTTGAGCATATTCATTTTAACACATCGGGATTTACGGCGAAAGGGCAGAACTGTGCCAATGTTCTCTCAATCCTGTGCCAATTTTTTGCCATGGAGCTGATCCGGGAAAAATTGTTCCAGAATCGCCATACTGTCTTTGGCGGTATAGCCCCACAGGACTGAACTCAGTGCGTCGATAGCTTCCCTTCGGCGCCGGTAATAGGTTCGGAAGCTGATATCACGGATATGTGGGCGCAGCTTTTCGATAATTTCGTCCACATTGCGAAGCTGCTGGGGGGATAAAAAGGAGTAGTACAGCAGCCAGTAAAAAGATTCTCCATTTTTGTGCTTTGTGCGGAGAAGATCAATGGCCGTATCCAGCAGCTTGAGCATTTTGTGGCTCTGTTCAATGCATTGGGCATGGTGTTCGATTGCGCTGCCGGTCAAATCCGCCCCGGCTAAGTAAATGGAATCCAAAAATTCTTCAACGGCGTTTCCGTATTCAATTTCAAATGTGTTGCGGACTTGCTGCACAGACAGTTCCAGGCTCCATACGACATCACGGTATTTTTTCAGAAGTGTCCAGGTATTGTGGTACAGCGGGTTATCAGCATGATTCAGTTCATTCTTTTTTTTCATTCTCATTTCCTCCTGGGTTCCATCTCCGCACAGGGAGAGAGCGTAAGTTCAAAGGTACAGACCTGTTTACCATCACCGCAGAGGACAGCCAGACCAATGCGGGATTCAGAAATTCCTCGTGCGCGGATTAGAGACTCTTCCATGCAGGCGTTTGATAAAGGATATAACTTATATTGGGATTTGGGACATTCAAAGCACGGAATCCCTTGTGCAGACAGGACTTTCGCCATCTGCCGGAGTATGATTTCAATGTGCGCTTTTGAAACGCTGGAAAGCTCATTTGAGACGCAGACATTATATTCCGGCACAGGCTGATTATCCCCGGATTCTGCTTCATCGGGCAGCTCCAGCTTAATATTCAGTATCATGGCAACCTCCTCTTTATCTATCATGACGTCTGATATCTGAAACATGGTGGATAAGTAGCTTTGAAGATAAATCACATTGCCATGGCGGCCAGGGAAGGTCAGCAGAGTGAGGTATTCCAGATCGGAAAGTCTTTTTAAGACCCGTCCAACAGTAGCTTTAGAGATCCCCCACCGGGCGGACAATTCCGTGTAAGTTACAAGAGGGTTTCCGGTGCCGTTTCTAATATAGACTACCGGACCGACATCAGAGCCGTCCACCTGCTCATCGTTGTAGACCGTAGAAATCCATAAGTCCAGCGCAATGTCCATTTCAGAGCAGCGGCTGGTACTTAAAAGCTCCATGGCCGTGGAGACAGGCATAAAAAAGAAGCCGGTGTCCTTTTGGCAGGGGCAATTATAATCCAGGACAGTATTATGCTTTTTCCAGTCCCGGATTTTATATTTGATTACCTTACCACGGTTAAGCTGCAGGAAGGATATCAGGTGGAGGCTTTGGAGCTTTTCCAGGATATTGACGGCCTGGTATTGGAAGCGGGTGCGGAACCATGCTGCCAGCTCTTTTGTGGTACAAATCCACTCGCCAGGGTAGATGGTATAGCTGATCCCATCTATGTGGCGGTACGAGGTACGGAAATTGGCAAAATTACAGAGTACCACATAATGAAAAAGACCGGAGCCTTCACTTGCGCGAAAGCTTCGGTCATCCATAAGTGTACGGACAAATTGGCGGTATATCCGGCAGCGCGGATAGTCCACGATCTGCTTGATTTGAAGTTGATATTCTGACATAGATTCTCCTTGTTAAAAAGTATAATTTGCGGTAATATGGGATAAGACTCAGGTGAACCTCGAACCTATCCTTTTCAACTATATTGTAAAACTGCTAATATTTTGCTAATACGACCAGCAAATATCATCAGCAGCGTGGTGGAACAAGGAGCGCTCTGGAAGAAAATAGAAGTTCAAAACCTTTGATTTTATTGGAACAGGAGAGACAACAGGGACTGTGCGATTTCCCTGTGGAAATGGACTTTTCAACTCCTAAGCGGTTGTTCAATCCTCACTATTTACAATTTCATTTGATATACGCGCCAATAGCTCAGCTGGATAGAGCGTCCCCCTCCTAAGGGGAAGGCCGGGGGTTCGAATCCCTTTTGGCGCGCCAGATAATAACGCCGAAAGCCTTTGTTTTCAAGGGTTTTCGGCTTTTTTATTGAGCAGTAAAAGAAAAAATAATCAAGCTTCGCTTGGAGAGGTTTTTCTCTTTTATTGCTGCAAGGGAATCATGGTTCGGGTGTTTCGTATCGCTTATATTATACAGTAAATTCAGTGGTTTTGTACAGTAGCTAAATATTTAGGTGATTAACGGCGTTAAATACGGTTGGTGTCGGATGACCTTTAATTGCCCGAATTGTTCTTCTCGTACATGGCGATAGCAAACTCAAGCATCTGTTTTCCGGCTGAATCAGAAGCCACTTCCTCAAGCTTTTTTGCAAAATCTTCATCTGCCAGAGAGATTGTCGCTTTGGATTCAGAATCCGATTTGCCGGAGCGACTAAGAAACTTTCCAATCGCTTTCGCTGTATCAATTCTTACGCTGTCCTCCGGCGTTTCGTAATAGTCCTGTATCGTGCTCAACTGACGATGGGCGGTATCCTTAGCCAAGCTCACATAGTCATGCTTGTTATAATCAAGTTTTTTTGTGATTGAGAAATGCCTTAGGCTATACAGGTCTACTTTTGGAAGTCCTAAAGGCTCATAGAGTGAACGGAACATATCATCGGCGTATTGTGAACTGATATGCGTACCATCCTCGTGAGCAAATATCAAATCATCATCAATGTAGCTGTCTCCTGCAAGCTGCTTATGCTGATTCTGAACAAGCCTGTAATCACGGAGCATGAAAATGACTTCCGGCGCTATATAGATTCTGTCCGTCTTTGCTTCGATTTCCTTTTCCGTCTTGGTAACATGAAAGACCGCACGTCTTTTTGCATCCGGTCGAGTGCTACGAACTTGGTCGAATACTTTGAGAATCCCCCGACCATTTGTTTCTTTAATAAATTTCTCAGTGCGGTAAGTCAACTCCTTGTAGTTACGAATATAGGACGGTTCATGCTTGTCCTCGTTATCGTATACATCAGACCATGTTAAGGCAAGACATTCTCCAATACGGCTGCTCAATGCCACCATAAGGCTGATTAGAAGCTTGAGCTGTGGATCGGAACAGTTATCATACGCAAAATTAAACTGTTCTTCTGTCCACACCTCACGCCTGCTTGACTTCGGCTGCTTTACAGTCACACCCAACATGGGGTTTTCTGTGATAAGCTCCAAATCATCCGTAGCGTACTTAAATGCTCGGCTGATGATTTTCTTGCAATCATAAACAGTACGCTGTGATACCCTTGCCCCATTTGCCTTATGATTCCCGTTGGCTTGCGGTAATTGAAGCATATCCTTGAAGCCCTGTCTCATATCGACACGGGTTATTTTCCATATAGGGAATGAACCAAACACGGGAACAATGTAATTACGAATCTTACCGATATTCGCTCTGTAAGTGCCCTCGTCCCATCCATATCTGTCTCCGATGGTATGTAAATACTTAGTATGTTCGGCATAGGCGTACAAGAGTTGTTCAACGGTTTCTATCTCCGTTTTATCAACTTTTGAAGCTACTGTTGTGCCCTTGGCAGCCTTATGCTCCTTTTCTCGGAGCAGAAGATAGGATAAGAACTGATTCTTCGCACGTTCGTTGTTCACAGTCTCGGTGGTCTGGTGTTCCTTGCCTTCGGAATCAAGATACCCATAGCGGATGCGCCAGTTGTCATTGGTAGCGTTAATCTTGGTGGGTTCGCTATGCCACAAATACTCAGCTATGTCTTTCTTCTTAGGTTTTCTGCCCATAACATCCGTTAGAACTCGTTCGGATGATTGTTATACCAATCTTCAAAACTGTTCTTGTCGATACGAAGATATTTCCCCACCATGAATACACGAAAATCATTGTTTTTCTGATGCTTTTTGATAAAGTTGCGGACACTTTCCTCTCCGACACCATAGATGTTCATAATGTCCTGCACAGAGTAGTTGCGACACTCCATGATAGACTGGGTTACTCCTGCCATAGTATTCATCTCCTTTGTTATTACTGGTTAATGCGGCTTTGCAACACAGTATAACGTTAATGTTATATTGTGTTATATTCTTATATTACTCCTGAGTAGTGCCGTTGTCAATACGGTTGAAGCAAAATAGTTACGTTAATAGCGTTTTTCATTCGAATGCGAATGGTTAATCTTGATTTCCGGCTCAAACGATGGTATTATCTGAAGTGTATTGTTGGGGCAACACAGTTGGGAGGAAAACAAATGGGTTTGTGGGATAAATTTCGAAGCGATAAAAAGTCTGGAAGGTATCTGGGAACAGGAACAAAAATTCGAAGAATCCGTTCGCAGAAAGATACAACTGTTGTTGAATTGGCAAACGCTTTAGGGGTAAATGAAGCCGCTATAAGGAATTATGAAATTGGATATAGACAAGCGTCCCGAGATAAATTAGAACTGATTGCCCAAAGGCTCGGTGTGCCAGTAGAAACACTCATTGACCGCCAGATCGACAGCTATAACGATGCCATACACATTTTGTTTGAACTGTCCGAGAAATATGACCTTGTGCCAATCGAACTTCCGCAAGAGCCTAAATACGCTATCCAGACAAAGGATGAGACAATTCTTCAAGCGTTACAAGCATGGTACAACGAAAGGCGCAAATGGGAGAACGGGGATATCACACAAGCCGAACTGCAAGAATGGACGGACACATTCCCTTTACAGTGCGAAGAAAACGAACCTCCGGCAGAAAAAGTGGAATCCCGTTATACAGACTTTGAACGCATTCTGGGGTTGAAATCCTCGTTAGAGCAGTTTGATATGATTGTGAATGACAATGTAGAACTGATTGAGGATTGCATTGCTCATAAGGACTATAAAACAGCTCGGGAGCATTTGAGAACGCTTAAAGCCACCGTCCACACGCTGTCACAGGTGGATATCAAACGATACGGAAAATAAGAAAATCACAGGCGATTCCTATTGCACTACGCAAAGGAGCTGCCTGTGATTTTTTGTTATTTGGGTTCGATGGAGCAGCGGTCTAACGAAAACTCCAACAGTATACCAATCAGTTCATTTCGGCTGCGCCCTGTCTGAGCCGATATTTCATCAATGCGCTGCACAACGTCCTCTCTGATACGAACAGAAAAGGTCTTATAACCGTCATCCCCCTTGGGACGTTTCGGATGAATTATCAATTTTTCCTCTTTCATGCTAAATCACCTCTATGTTAGATTTTATGTTTCCATAGATGTGATTTATATGTTATAATTTATGTTATAAATTATATTGGAGGGATTGAAATGAACTCGGACGAATTATATACGCTGAAAAGTATGGTGCTTGATAACTATGAGCAGTACCATGACGGCCTTAGAATACTCTTAGAAAGCGATAAGGGGCTTTTCAAGGCGTTTGGACAGTCTCCCCGTACAAAGTACCTAAAGACGGAGAACTTCTACCTAACGTCAAAAGAACGTCTTACATACATGATGGGATTTATTGATGCCTTAGCTTGGCTGACAAGACAGGGAAAGTTGGTGCCGGATACATTCCCTACAGATATCACAGGATTCACAGACCCGGAGGAAACCCCGGAAGAACGTGCAGAATATTTTGAGCAACGATACAAGGGCTTATCGCCGGAACAGCGTGCCGAACTGGAAGCGTTTGATAAAGAAAACGAAGAACTGTGGCTTGAACAAGTCGAAGAAAGCATTAAAGAGAATAAAGTAATCAATAATCTGATTCTGCGTTTTATTACAGGGGAAGATTTTTGATTTAAGATTACACCGCCAGAAACAGAAAATTGAATTTGCGGAGGTATATATGAGCAGAATTACAACAAAAATCTTAAAAATGATAATTTTTTTAGGAATCTTTGCTTGGTACGTATATAGCCAGTTCCAAAAAGGAGGGGCGATTTTTTCATTAGAAATAATAGGTGCCGGTCTTGGACTTGCCTCTTTAGCCTATATAAGCTTATCGCTTTATGGATTTATATTAGATGTATCAAAGAGGTATCTCCTTGCATTTATAATAACGGTAGCGATAGCGTTGTTTGTAAGTTTTAAAATAGATGGAATTATTGCTTCTATTCCTTGGCTGAGCGAAGATGGATTTGTATTTATCATAATTGTTCTGACAGTTCTCTGTGTGGTTCGGGATGTTAAGACAATACGAACAATATCACAAATTCAAAAAAGCAGTGTAACACAAACAAATTCTACGGACGAGCGTAATACATAAAAAATTCTACAGCCATGAGCAAAACTCCGATTTACTCATAACGACATACAACATATAGCACTATCAAGCTCGATACAGCGGCATATGGTGGTATCAATGTTGCAAAACCTGCGTTTTGCTCATGGCTGAAAATTCTATTCTTGCGAGGTGATTCATTATGAAAGATTACAACTATAATGAAAATAGAGAAGAACAGAGTGCAAGGGAGATTGGCAAGAAATTTGCAGAGTTGGGTTTTGGCACTGTTATGACAGATGAAGAATACGCAAGGTCAGAAAAACGAATTGAAAAGTCAGAAAAAAGATATAAGTTTTTCGGTTCTGTTTTCAGTGAATTGAGGACGATTATTTACACGCCACTTTCCATTGCGTTTCATGCGGTTTCCTATGTCGCAAAAGGAATTGGTTACATTTCTTCTTTCGGACTGATTGCAGGAGTTTACTATCTGTATCAGTCTTTTTGTGCTTTCAAAAGCGGCGTCCCATTTGGAGAAATTGGAGAATTTACAAAGGCAGTAGGCTTCATTGTTTTTCCTTTTATCGCTTATCTGGTAAGCTATGTTTCGGAAAAAATCTACACCTACTTTGAAGAAAATGCGTACTAATACCAAGGTATGCCCGACAAAAGCTCTGCATTAGCTTTTCGAATATGATAAATAACAAGAGCACCTCTGCACTCAATTGAGTATAGAGGTGCTCTTTGCGTTTGCGTCAGCAGTTAAAGTGAAATCAATACGTTGACAGTTTATCGCTGGTAAACCACAAACGCAACCATCATCCCCAAAAGCTGTTGTGTGCTAATCGGCAGCTTTAAACGACTTTATTTTGATACAATTAGTTCGTAAAACTGGAAGTTAGATGACAAAGCTATTTGATAAGCCACCGTTCCCCGTTTGGCATAATACGAATATCACCCGGAAGTCTCTCCAAAATCGCTCCGTCTCGCAGAGAACGCACCAGCGTCTCCTCCCGATAGTCCGGGTCTTCGTACCAAATATTGAAATAAAGGTCATCCCCCTCCCGAAAGTTAAAAGATTCCCTATCATTTATCGCAAAGCTTATTTTCTCAGGCCAAATCATCTCAAATGTCCCGTCATTTGGCTGCCGTGTCAGCGATAATGGAGAGGTATGAAGGATGAGATTATAGCAGTCTTTCACTGTGGACAGAGGCAACCTTGCCACTTCCTGCGTTTTCTCTTGTTGATGTATGAACCGAAGAATATATATCATACTTTCTGCGAAATTCACTACCAGCAGCACAATAGCGCCTTCATCATACACGGGATAGCCAAGATATTGACCGTCCACAGGCGGCACAGGCTCATACACTGTACCGTCCGGATAGTGGATAAGATACAAGCGGTTACTCCGCACATGGTGTCTCTGCCGGAATAGTTCTTCCGCTTCATAGAGATCGCCGTGAATATAGTCCGTTGCCCAGTACCATTCGTCGGTTCCTCCCTGAACAAGCTCCATATTGGTCATGCCATGTATGTCAACGGTCTTCATTAACGCACCTCCCGCTTCACAAATATATACTGCTCAAATACGTCTCGTTCATAGTGCAAGTTAAGCCTGCTCACTCATCAAGGACACATTTCCCCTTTGTACCATCAGCATTCATATAGTATCCATCTATAATGGTGCGATAGCCACCGCCAAAACTCCACTCATTTTTCTCAATGAATGCAATAAATTTATCAATAACTTCATCCATCGAGACGTCTTTTGGAATGGTAATGCAGCCTTGAATTTCAATTTCTTTTGTCATCGGAAGTCCCTCCCGGAATCAGCATCGTCTTATTTCCAAACAATAGAATGATGGCCTGTTAGGATACATTTTATCGGGCGTATTCCAAACATCGGCGTGGTCAATTTCTTTGATATGCTATGTTGAGTATATAAACCCACACCCCTCTGGCTTCGCCTTGACCGCTAATCTTATCAATAGAGTTTTTCCACCTTTGGTAAAGTATAGCACATTATACTTTACTCCGTAAAGTCATGTGCAGGGGATACTCCCCTTGCCCCCTCTTGGGGCTTTGCCCCAAACCCCACACTCGCCGTGTGGCAGGGGAATAAGCCATTGCTTTTTCCCCTTTGGGAAGTGTTACACTCCACTCCGTCAAGGTCGGGTAGTATAAACTAAATGTTTAAATATATGCGCAAAAGCCCTAAGATTAGAATATGTACTGGATAAAAGAAATAGTTGAACCATTTATATTGTTTGCCTCTTTCACCATTATAGGTTAGAGTCATGCCAAAACCTATAAATGAGTAAAGTTCTTTTATAATTGATATATATCCCAGGCCAGCACCAAGGAGAGGTTTATCATAGAATATATAAAAGAGATAGGCAACGACTATTGCGTGATAATCATAATCAAGATTTAGCTCCATAGATAGAAACCCAAAAAATGCTACAATCAGGATTGATAAAGCATACCAAGGATATTTATTGCTGATTTTATCTTTAAGAATGTCAATAATCCAAATTGTAACAAGGCATAGCGCTAAGGTAAACATTATATTGTTCCAATATGGAGAGAAACAAGTTTTTGATGTAAACAAATCAAAAGGCACTTCTGATATTACACCAAAAATTAAAAGCATAATCAGATATTTCATTCTGTTGCTAGTTTTGAAGAATCCCTCTACAAGCAAAAAAACAAACAGCGGGAATGCAATTCTGCCCAAAATAGAAAATAGATTGGACAAATGTAATAGAAAACCTTGTCCATTTAAATAAGGTGTTATTAAAGCGTTATTAACATGATCTATTAGCATAGATGCAAATGCCAAATACTTCAGTTGTGCTCCATTGAAGATCTGGAGCTTCTTTAATTTTGTCTGGTTGAACCTTGTATCCATAATATCCCCCTCTAATAATTAAATGTTACTTTATCCTCTGTGCAAATCGTCACTGTCGCAAGTAGCCAAAAACTCATATATGCGTATCTCTTTTTCAATCTTACCCTGTTACATCAGCTTCTTATAGCTCTCTGCCATTACCGAAAAACCATTCATCTTTCACCCTCCTGTGTCGCTTATTGTCGAACTTCATGCTCGTTTGCCCTCTGACCTGTGCGTTCTTGACCTTTAACACTTTCCATAAAAGGACAAAGGAGGGATATCTCAAATATCGATTTGTTGGTTTCATTTTATCATATAGCATCATCATCTTACAAGCGTATTTTCTACCATGGTTAGAAAACAGAGATTATTATACACTTGAGGAATCGTCCTTTGGCATCAGTTCCAGAATCTTTTTATACCAGAGTTTTTCCTCTCCGTTCTCTCGCAACGCAAAC
The DNA here is from genome assembly GCF_046966825.1 of Hungatella sp. Lineage (NCBI taxonomy): Bacteria > Bacillati > Bacillota > Clostridia > Lachnospirales > Lachnospiraceae > Hungatella > Hungatella sp. The sequence goes on from NZ_JBKVCZ010000115.1 coordinate 16,711, forward strand.
TGACAAAACAGTGTCATTAACTCAAAATATTTTGTTTGGAGTTCTCCCCAATCCTTATTAGAAGAAAATCGAACAGCATTTGTGTTATAAGCAATTTGATTGACATTGTTTCCAATGCGGTTCACTTCGTAAATCAACTGCTTTGCCTGGTCTCTATCCATGTGCCACTGCTTACCCGTCAACGATTCTGCAAGAATCAGTTTTCTTAAATATTCCGATTTCGATAAGCCGTACTCAAAAGCATTTTTTGTGAGCATAGCATTTTCCTCTGGAAGCAAAGTAAAACGGAATTGCTCTGTGCGAACTCTATCTTTTTCAGCCATTTATTACTTCTCCTTTCAAAACTTCCTCACCGTGAGGAAATTACAAAATTGTTCGTCAGTGGTTTTAGTTTTGTTGTGCCGTCTGTGGGACAGTCATTTTGCCGTTTTGCAAAATGGTACAGGTGGGGGTATTAGGGGGCGTTGCCCCAGTGCAACGGCTAACAAGTGGGAAAATGACACGAGTGGGTACATTTCCCCTATGCTTGCTATTGCAAGTATAGGGAGAATAATGGACAACGAGTGGGTACAATTTCCCCATGCTTGCTATATGCAAGTATGAGGGAATGGGTACATTTTCCCCCTGCTTGCTAATAATGTGTTGCTATGGATTTTCGGGGTCGAGAATTGTATCAAGCTGCGATTTCCACGCCATAATATTTTCGATTTCTTTTTCAAAAACATAGGATTCTTTTTGACGTTTTCGCTCCAAAAATTTGCCCCAATAATAATCAATTTCTTTCTGCAACTCATTGATATACTCTTGCAGTTCGTCCCGTTCCTCAGCGGAGTATTCTTCGGCATCGGCTGTCATTTCCGCCATTTCTTTTTTATTGCTTTCAAGTTCATCCATCAAATCAATATAATCGTCCAAATCCCCCCACAGCAGCAAAAATTTCAGAAATGTATCATCCGAAAACATGGCAAACCAACAACGCTGATACCACTGTTCCGCATACATCCGTTCATCACTTCCGTTGGAATATGTTCCGTCTACCAAATCCCCGATGAAGTTCTCCAACAGCTCTGAAATTGTCAACCCACCCTCGCCGGATTTTTCGGCAAGGCGTTTCACATCTGCATTGGAAAGATTCACTGTTATGGTTCTTGGTTTTATGGTTTCAATCTCAATTTTTTGTGAACTGTAATCTCTCATTTCGTCTCCTTTGCTTATAAAATAGATTGATTTAAGCTGAGGACAACGGCAACTACGGGTGCGCCGTTGTTTCCGTTAGGATAAGCGGTAGAATTTTGCCGTTGTCCTCAGAAATCCGACTACGGGTAATTTTTCTTCATCGTCCTATGAAAAACAACGGTGCTGGCGTAGTACCCGTAGTTACTTGACTTCGATATAGTCAAGGGTTATCCATTTTTTCTTGTTATGGAATGCGCTCACATAAGAAACCCCATAGATCTCTCTCAGCGAATCTTGCGCTGCTTTCAAGCTCTTTGAGAACACAGCAGCACTGTAACTAACAAGAATCGGCTCTCGTGCCTGTAAGTTTGTCAGCAGCTCTGTTGCCGTCCCCTCCCAATGGTGTGCTTCCTCTGCTTTGACGAAATTAACGATAGCGTGTAAGAACCGCTCCTTTTCATTGACAACAGATTCGTCACGGGTGAGCTTGTTCCAACGGCAGGATTCTTTGTCAAATTCAAGGGCAAATTCAAAGGCTTCGGTATCACGGTTGGAAATGGTGAGATTGGCTCTGGTGTCGGTGCGCTTGCTCTTTGTCAGCACCCAGTTCCCGTCTGTTCCTCCTGCCATGCCCTCGCTGCCGGAAATCTTGCTGATATCATCATCGTGCTTGCCTTTGTTGGTGTGCGTGAGCGCAAGGATGGTAAGGTCAAACTCCATGCTTATCTGGCGCAGGATGTTGGTAAACTCCACGTCCCCGGCATAGATGTTTTTTACAAACTCATTCCCTCTGATATGTTGGAGCGTGTCAATGACCACCAGTTTGATATTGGGATGCTGCGTTAAGTAATCACGGATATCTTCCTCAACGCCGGAAGTGATGCTGTTTGCCTTTAAAACGAAATGGATGTTCTCCATACCCTCATAGGCTTCAAGCATCTCAAAACGGCTCTGTAAGCGTGTTACGGTATCTTCCAGACCGAGATACAAGACCTCGGACTGTATGGCTTGATAGCCCCAGATTTGCCCTCCACTGGCAACAGCGTAGGATATCTGCTCGGCAAGCCACGATTTACCCACTTTAGCACCTCCGGCGAGGATAAAGAAACCGTGCGGTAAAATGGTACTGATGGTGTAATGAAGCGGCGGCAAGTCCATTTCCATCAAGTCTTTTCCATTGATGGATTCAAAGCGGCTCTCCTTTATTTTTTCTTTTATCGCTTCTTCGGTTCTCATATTTGTAGTCGATTCATTCATTGCGAATACTCCTTTGCGTACTATTGTATTTTGAGATTCGCCATGCTATAATGTGGTATATTGTATTTCATAGCATGGTCTGAGCTTCTGTGTATTTGCCTATACAGAAGCTTTTTTCATGTAAAAAGAAAACCACAACTTCGATAAACGAAATTGTGGTTTAGTGAGTGATATTTTGTAGAGACATCAAGCTATTTGTACAGTTGCGTTTTTAAGTATAAGCCGTGATAACCAGTTTTAATCGGCTTGATGTCTCTATAATCGTCACGGAGAAAATACAGAAACCGGGCACTAACGTCACGAATCCGTTACAAAACGGATAACCCGGAAGCCTCGATTTGCCTCCTAAGCGGAAGGCCAGCGGTTCGAATCCGCTCAGGAACGTTATACAAAAAGTCGAAAACCTGTAAATTCAAGGTTTTCGGCTTTTTGTTATTTGAAAATGTAGTTTGCCAAACATGAAGAATAAGACGTGAACAGGAGCTGTCCCGAATGCTAATTTCCATTCTTATATAGCTGTAATTTCTGATTCAACTGCTCGGTATCTTTTTTCAATGCTACGTGCATGGCGAACCACATGGCGGCCAGGCCGCCTTCCAGAAACAAAAGGAGTACTATGGCCGCCCATCCAGGAATTCCGGAGAACCAGTCAAGGCCAGGGTTCCACCCGATAAATCCAGTATTACATACCAGACTCCACAATACAGTCCGGCGGACCATAGCGGAGCCCTCCCAGATGCCTTCTTCAGGGAAAATCCAGGTTTCCAACAGTGCAATTGCAAAACAGACAAGCATCATTTCCAACAGGGTCGGAATTGTGATGGACCGTTCTCCCATAAGCCACTTTACGAAACCATTCGTTGCGATCAGTGCCAGCGTATAGATGGCCATATGAAATTTCATTTTGATTCCCCAGGTATAAAATCTAATAAATTCATTCATAAGTGTTCCTTCCTTTCTTCTTTTCTTTACAATCCCAGGCGCTCTCTGAGAAGCGGGGCATAGTGGCGGGAGACCAGCAGCTTTTCCCCTGTTTCCAGCACGGCTTCAATTCTCCCGGCAGGCATACTTTTCAAGCTGCGTATATGGTGCAGATTGACAAC